>JAJRXE010000265.1 GCA_024276455.1 Calditrichota bacterium | reverse complement strand
GGGTGGCCGACAATGACGATGTTGATGAAAAGAGCCTTTTACGGCGCAATGCGGCGTGGTGGAGTTTACCAATATGCAAGGCACAAACACAGAAACCAGGCCTTGATTTTGACCTATCATGGTGTGCTGAGAAATGGCCCGGATAGCTATGTGAACCGCAATTGTGTCAGTGCCCACATGTTCGAATGTCAAATTCGCTGGCTGAAACAAAACTATCATATTTTGCCCCTGTCCCAATTAATTGCCGGCTTACAAGGCCATAAACCTCTGCCGCCATTTTCTGCGGCTTTGACATTCGATGATGGTTTTCGCAACAATTACGAAGTGGCTTTTCCGATTTTAGTTCGCCATAATGTACCGGCCACCATTTTTTTGACCACGGACATGATCGGTAGTCAGAACGGCAAACTCTGGACCGAGCAGGTCGATGAAATCATCTACAGCGCCTTTGTTCGCCGCCTGCATATTCAAATGAACGGCTCGCTCATGGAGTTCGAGGTCTCCAATCCCCGGTCAAAGGAAATTGCTTCCGATCGCATCCGCGGATTCTTAAAAAAGCTGAATCCCACCGAACGCAAGCGCCATATTTTGGCGCTGGAACGTCAGGTTGACCGCAAAACCAATTATCTTGAAGAAGACCAGATTCGGGAGCGCTATGCCTTTTTAAGCTGGGATGAAGTGCGAACCATGGCTGAATACGGCATGGAGTTTGGCTCGCACACGAAGTCACATGCCATTCTCGCCCACCTGAGCCCGGTCGAACTGGAAGATGAACTGATGAACTCAAAACGAAAAATCGAACAGGAGCTGAATCTGGAACCGCTGCTGAAAAAGGCCCTCGAGGACGCCGAAATTGTAGATTACACTTTCCCGGAATAAGTTTTTACCACGAATAGCAGGAATTGTATTTTGAGTTATTTAGCTATTCATGCGCAAGTTTAGAAAAGCACGAAAATAAAGGTTGAAAATTTGATCAGTTTAAAAATTGATCGAGTTAGAGATCGCTACCGTAGGATTGTTTCTTAGTAAATTAGATTAGGCTTAAAATTTAAATCACATATTTTATTCGTGCCATTCGTGGTTTAGGAACAGTTGGACTTTACGGTAAACCTTTTGCAGGGGCTCGCCGGTTTCTTCGGCAATGCGGCGGCATTCTTCATATTCGGGCAGATACCGTTCCTTTCCTTCGAAAGCAACCACTTTGACTTTCAGCTTTCCCCAGGGCGAATCGACTGTTTCGCTGCGGCGGGGTAGTTTCTCCCGCGACACCGGGAAGTACCGGAATCCCAGGGTGGTGGTTTCCCGGTAAAGGAGGGCACGAATGGAGGGCAATTGGCTGGCCTCCGCTAAAATTGTTACCAGAATACCCGGCCGTCCTTTCTTCATAATGCTCTGGTAAAACGAAACGTCCAATGCGCCGATCTCAAACAGTTTTTGTTGTAAATAGGGGTAAAATTCCGGATTCATGTCGTCGATGTTGGTTTCAATTTGCAGCAGTTCTTCGGTAAGCGGTTCGTGCTTGAATTCTCCTTCCCAGATGCGAAGCAGATTGGGAATTTCCTTAAAATCTTTCGTCCCGGCTCCCAGACCGATTCGTTGAATCTCAAAAGTCTGCCCGGTGGGCAGCATGCCATCGGAAATGTGTTTAATTAAAATTGCGCCGGTGGGAGTAACCAGCTCTCCCTCCACCGGTCGATGCACCAACGGGTAGTCCTGTAGGATTTTCAGAGTGGCTGGAGCGGGCACCGGGAGTTTTCCGTGGGCGGCGGCAATTATTCCCTGGCTAAACGGTAACGGCGAGGTGAACACTTTTTCAGGGGCGAGGTATTCCAGACAGATGAAAAAGCCCACGATATCGATAATGGAGTCCACCGCTCCGACTTCGTGAAAATGCACCTTCTCCAGCGGCACCCGGTGAACTTCCGCTTCCAGTTTTCCCAGCTCCCGGAAAACCGCCCGGGATTGTTCTTTAACCCAGGGTGAGAGGGGACTGGC
>JAJRXE010000264.1 GCA_024276455.1 Calditrichota bacterium | reverse complement strand
CTCAAACGTTGCCGCCAGGGTGAGGGCTTTGGCCGGTCCGATGCCTTTCAATTTGAAAAATTCCCGAAAATCCATTTGAGCCAGGCGGTGCAAGTCGCCGTAGTTTTGCAGAACGGTTTTCGCTAAATCCACCGCGGTGGCCTGCCGACTGCCGGTGCGAAACAGAATGGCCAGCAGCTCGGAATTCGAGAGATGGTCCGGGCCCAGCGCCAGGAGCTTTTCCCGGGGACGCTCGTCCTCCGGCCAGTCGGTAATACGAGAACGGTAAAAGGTGGGTTCTTGAACTTCCACGGTGAGCTCCTTTGTTTTAGCTGAATTGAAATCAGCCGGGCGGCCCGTGGAAAAAGAAAAGCGGCCTTCCGTGGGGCCGCCCCCTATTGCTGCGAGCGGGGAGAATTTTTAAACCACTCGCGAATGTATTCCACCACGTCCTGGGTGTTGGTGCCGGGACCAAACAAACGGCCGACGCCCATTTCCTCTAATTTTTTCATGTCTTCTTCGGGAATGATGCCGCCACCGGTTAGCAGCACATCATTCATGCCCTTTTCGCGCATTAATTGCAACACTTTGGGAAACAACGTCATGTGGGCGCCGGAAAGAATGCTGAGGGCCACCACATCCACGTCTTCCTGCAGGGCGGTTTCCACAATCATTTCCGGTGTTTGCCGTAAGCCCGTGTAAATCACTTCCATTCCGGCGTCGCGCAACGCCGCTGCCACTACCTTGGCACCCCGATCGTGACCATCCAATCCCGGTTTGGCTACCAGCACGCGAATTTTTCGTTCCATTTCACGCTCCTTGTTTTTTCTGATATATTTCTAACAAATATTTTTCCACGTTGTCAATCATTTTTTCCAGCGTGTATTGCTGGAGGACAAATTCGCGGGCCGCCTTGCCCAGGGCTTTTCGTTTGCCCGGCGACCCTAACAACTCCCGGGTTCGCTTACTCATTAAAAAAATGTCGTTGGGCGGAATCAATATACCATTTTTTTCGGAGTGAATCAACTCCGCAACGCCGCCCACATCGAAGGCAATCACCGGACGTTCCATCATCATGGCTTCCAGAACATTGTTGGGCATGCCTTCTTCCACCGAGGTGAGCAACACCAGGTCGCACACCGTGTAAAGCGGCAGGACGTCCTCCTGAAAACCCAGCATGTAAACGCTGTCCAGAATGCCCAGTTCGAACGCGTATTGCTGAATCCGCTCTCTTTCCGGACCATCGCCAACGATGAGAAATTTTGTTCTGGGGAATTCCTCCAGAACGTTTTTGGCCACTTCCAGGAAAATGTTGTGTTGTTTGGAACGGGTCAAACGACTGAAAATGCCCACAATTTTGGTGCGTAGCGGAAGTCCGTATTGCTTACGCACCGTTTCCGGAGCTACCTCTGGCACGGGTTGAGCCGGGATTCCGTTTTGAATCACCCGAATGTAACCGTTTTTAAACCAGCCGTAGGAGAGGTAGCGGTTTTTAATCGCTTCCGTGTTGGTAATAATACCATCCGCTAAATGGGGAAAGGTGATCCGGTAGCGCCAGTTTTTTTTAATGTACGGTAACCCATTGCGGGCCACCAGCACCGGAACATGGCTCAACCGACGTGCCACCCCTGCCAGACGCACATCCTTGTTCAAATTGGTGACGATGATGTCGATCTGGTGCTCCTTAAAAAAATGGGAGAGTTTATGAATCAGAAAGGGATCGAAATCGCCTTTAATGTTCAGGGGCAGAATGGGGAAATCGTGGGATTGGCAGCGTTCCAGAAACAGGGATTCGCTCCTGCCGGCAAAGAAAATGTGATGCCCGCGTTCACGAAGCTGTTCGGCCACGCAAAGCATCCATTTTTCGCTGCCGCCCCAGTTTGCCGTCCCCACGGAATTCATGAAAAATATGTTCATGGAATGGAAAACTCCACTTATTCTGCCCGGATTAAAAACAAACCATCCCTAATTTGGGAAAACGGGGGCATTTTGTCAATACCTTTCCCGGATTTTTGTCGTTGAATATTTTAAGCGGCAAATTATGCGAATTAATCCGGAAAAATCAACCGCTTTTTACGCATTGAGCGGCTGCTGAATCGTCTCGAATGTTACAGGCCATTTTTCGGAACCGCAAAACAAAAGGTTTGATTCGAAAAATCAGCCAATATTTTATTTTGCTAAATGGTAAAATTGACTTTAAATTGTTGAAAGCATGGTTCAGGAGCGGAAAATGTTTTCCCCAATCAAGTTTCAACTTTTGTTTCTTGCATTGTTAATTTACTCCTCTGTTCAGGTTCAGGCGCAGATTCCCAATGTCCGGGTGAGCCAGGCGGGAAGCAGTGACCCCAACGAAGTGACCATTGCCGTTAACCCTTTGAATCCCCAAAATCTGGTTGCCGGGGCAAATCTGGACTACTATTATTACTCCCGGGATGGTGGTCGGAGCTGGACGGAAAGGCGTCTGACTTCCAGTTATGGTGTGTACGGCGATCCCTGCGTGCGGTTCGATTCCCTGGGAAATGTGTATTACGCTCATCTGTCCAATCCCTCCTTTGGCGATTGGCTGGACCGCATTGTGGTGCAAAAATCCACCGATGGTGGGGTTACCTGGAACGATGGGGTGGGGGTAGGATTGAATCCCCCCCGAGATCAGGACAAGGAGTGGCTGGCCGTGGATTTGACCGATTCCCCTTACCGGAATAATATTTATATGGCCTGGACGGAGTTTGACAAATACGGCAGCCTGGATCCGGCGGACAGCACCCGGATTTTGTTTGCCCGGTCCAGGGATCAGGGACAGAGCTGGTCCGCGCCGGTGCGGGTAAGCGATCGGGGAGGCGATTGTGTGGACAGCGACAGTACGGTTGAGGGCGCGGCTCCGGCCGTGGGTCCCAATGGCGAGGTGTACCTGAGCTGGAGCGGACCGCTGGGGATTATGTTCGACCGTTCGCTGGATGGCGGTAAAACCTTTGGCAAGGATGTGTTTGTGACCGATCAGCCGGGTGGGTGGGATTTTTCGGTGCCGGGCATCTACCGCTGCAACGGCATGCCCATTACCCTCTGCGATATTTCCGATTCCCCTTACCGCGGTACCATTTACATTGTGTGGTCCGACCAGCGCAACGGCGAGGACGACACCGACGTGTTTCTGGTGAAATCGGTGGACGGCGGCAATACCTGGAGCGCGGTAAAACGGGTGAATGACGATCCCCCGGGACGCCAGCAGTTTTTCCCCTGGGCGACGGTGGATCCCCAAACAGGGGTGCTGTACGTGGTGTTTTATGACCGGCGAAACACCGATGGGGATGCCACCGAGGTGTACCTGGCGCGCTCGGAGGACGGGGGAGAAACCTTCCAGAATATTCGCATCAGTGAATCACCTTTTCAACCCAGTTCAACCGTTTTCTTTGGCGATTACATTGACATTGCCGCCTGGAATGGAATGGTTTACCCCCTCTGGATGCGGATGGACAATGGCAATCGGAGCGTCTGGATGGCTATTGTCGATGATGCCACCCTGCCAGTGACGGCGGAGACCTCTCCCCTGGCGACGGGCTTTCGATTGGAGCAAAACTACCCCAATCCCTTCAACGGAAGTACCAGGATTCGATTTTTTCTCCCCCGATCATCCCGGGTACGCCTGACGGTTTACGATCTGAAGGGGAAAGAGGTGCAAGTATTATTGCATGGTCGCCTGGCTGGTGGGGAACATCAGGCATTCTGGAGGGGCACGAACCAGAATGGTCAGGCGGTAGCCAGTGGAGTTTACCTTTGCGAATTGCGGGTTGGAACAGCCCGGCAGGTACAGAAAATGTTGCTGGTGCGTTAAATTGCAATCGGGTTGTTGAATTTAAAGAACCAGGGGGTTGCGTTTCGCCCTGGCGGTTTGGAGCGTCCCGGCCGGGGGCTCTGAAAGTAGCCCCGTGGCTTTAGCCCGGGGGAGAAGGAACGAACCAGAACAACCCCCCAGGCCATTCACGGCCTTTTCGTTTTTTCAATTTGTAGAAAGAGGAAAATGGTAGACAACGCGGCTTTGGCCGCGTTGATCGACGGCGCCCGAGCTCCGTGGTTTACCGGAGATCAGCAGGTGGCCGGCACCTTCAGGCCGGCGCCAATTTTTTCCTGACCGGGTTGTTTGAAAAGCGAGTCAGGCGACTCGCTCTACAACCGCCACGTCGCCTTTCATGTTCCCTTACCTGCAAAACATTCCCTCAACATTCTGAGCAGGCGACGAAACCCATCTCCCTCCATCCTTCCGGACGGATGATTACAAATTTTTCTTCCAGAAATCCAGCATGCGGTTGAAGAGAAAAATCCGGGCCGGGGTATCGGCAATGCCGTGCTTGCGCATGGGGAATACCAGAATGTCGAATGGAATGTCATTTTCAATCAATTTGTCGATGAAGGCGTAAGTGTTTTGGATGTGGACGTTATCGTCGTAAGTACCGTGAACAATCATGAGACGCCCGTGCAGATTGGTGGCGTAATTCAACAGGGAGGTTTTTTTGTAACCCTCTGGATTCTCCTGCGGGGTTTTCATGACCGCTTCGGTGTATTTGGTATCGTAAAAATGCCAGTCGCTTACCGGCGCTACCGCAATACCCGCCTTAAAGGCGTTGGAGCGGGTCATGGCCAGCAAGGTGTGCATGCCGCCGCCACTCCATCCCCAGATGCCGATGCGGGT
>JAJRXE010000263.1 GCA_024276455.1 Calditrichota bacterium | reverse complement strand
CGGTCGGAACAAAATCGTAAAATTTGTGGGCTGTTACCACGGTCATGGAGACAGCTTCCTGGTGCAGGCGGGATCGGGCGCCACTACCCTGGGCATTCCCAACAGTCCCGGGGTAACCCACGGTACCATTGCCGATACCCTCCTGGCGGAATTCAATCATCTTGATTCGGTGGAGCGCCTATTGGTGGAACAGGGGGAGGAGATTGCCGCCGTCATTGTGGAACCGGTGGCCGGCAACATGGGAGTCATTCCTCCGGAGCCCGGTTTTCTGGAGGGATTGCGTCAGTTAACCCTGGAGCACGAGGTGCTGCTCATCTTCGACGAGGTAATGACCGGCTTTCGGGTGGCTCGTGGCGGCGCTCAGGAGCGCTACGGAATCGATCCGGATCTGACCACCCTGGGGAAAATCATTGGCGGCGGTTTGCCGGTGGGGGCTTACGGGGGTAAAAAGGAGATCATGCAACAGGTGGCTCCGGCAGGACCGGTGTACCAGGCGGGTACCCTCTCCGGGAATCCCCTGGCCGTACGCGCCGGGCTGGAAACCCTCCGCCTCATTAATTCCCCAAATTTTTACCGAGAGCTGGAGGAGAAAGCCCGTTTGCTGGAGGAGGGCTTGCGAGACATCCTGCGTCGGCTGGAATTACCGCTCTATTTAACCCGGGTGGGTTCCATGAGCTGCCTGTTCTTTACCGACCAAAACGTCATCGATTATCAAACCGCTCTAACCTGTAATACGGAAAATTTCGGGCGCTATTTTCATTGCATGCTGGAGGAGGGAATCTACCTGGCGCCTTCCCAGTTTGAGGCGGCTTTTATTTCCGCCGCTCACACGGAAGAAGACCTCCAGCGGACCCTCGAAGCCAGCGAGAAGTGTTTAAAGAAGGTGTTCGGGCGGTAACTGTTTCCTTGTTCACCGGACGGGAAAGGCAGGACCATTTATTTTACAAAGAATTTGTGTCGGAAGACGAAAGTCCCGAAGCGAAATTCTTTATTTCCGATCATGCGTCCGTGCTGCGTTGGAATCAACGTCCTTCTTTTTTCGAGATGAATATCGTTTCGGGTGGAGTTTGGTTGAGGAAAATGGCGGACTGGTCGG
This sequence comes from Calditrichota bacterium, assembly GCA_024276455.1. GTDB lineage: Bacteria > Calditrichota > Calditrichia > RBG-13-44-9 > RBG-13-44-9 > JAJRXE01. The sequence goes on along the minus strand of JAJRXE010000263.1, from coordinate 6,954 downwards.
GCGGGGTTGCCCTGTTTTTTTCCGGGAGGTGAAAAATGAAAAAAGATGAAACTGGCACGATTCCCGGTTACCCGGTGGGACAATCGGACTCCGACGTAAGCAAGCCTACCAGATGTACTGAAATGCCGCACGGCGAAAGAAGACAGGGTGTTTTTTCAGGCATATTCAAGCAGCAGTAAGGTGACATCGTCCGGGAAGTTGATTTCCCGATTGAACTGGTCGGCTGCTTCCAGCAGCAGGTCGAAAATTTTTTCCCGTTCCAGGTCCAGATTCCCCAGAAAAAGGTTGGCCAGCGGTTCAATTCCCAGCACTTCTTCTTCAATGTTCTGAATTTCCGTGAGTCCGTCGCTGTAAAAGAAAAGAGCCTCCTCTTTTGCGAGTTTGAACCGTTGGGGCTCCGAAGGACGGAAGAATTCTCCCAGCGGAAAACCGCTCAGGTCGATTTTGCGGAAGGTGCGCTGCTTTTTGTTGAGCAGCAGCGGTGCGGGATTACCGGCATTAAAAATAGTTATGGCTCCGGACGCAATTTGCCAGTGTCCTACCAGAGCGGTACCCAGGTAAGGTTCGTGGAAGAGCTGGTTCAGTTGTTCGTTAATATAAGGTAGTATTTCCTGGTAGGAAATGTTCTGATTCAGGGCCATTTGCATGCCCATTTTAAAAATGGCGCTGATGAAAGAGGCCGCCAGACCGTGTCCCACAAAATCCGCCATGCTGAAAATTATTTCCCCTTTCCGCTCTTTGATCAGGTAAAAATCGCCTCCCACCAGTTCGCTGGGAATGTAGCGATGAGTAATGTGCACCGGCAGGTGGGCGGGAATATTGTATTCCAGCAAAGCGTTTTGAATCCGTCGCACCTTTTCCTGTTCTTCCACTTCTTTGGTGACGTCTTCGAAGACCTCCACGCCGGCAATCACTTCGCCCGCTTCATTCCGGATGGGAGCGACACTGACGGCAACCCAGCACCGTTTTCCGTTCTTTGTGTTTGTGGTGACGTACAGCGGATTACGGCTGGGAACGCCTTTCTCCATAGAACGGTACAGCGGACAGAGCATGGTGGGACACAGGGCGTTTCCCTGTTTGTCCTGGTGATGGAGCAGGTTGTAGGCGCAAGTCTGTCCAATAACTTCCTCCGCCTTATAGCCGGTAATTTTTTAGGCCCCCTTGTTCCAGGTCAGAATCCGGCGTTCGCGGTCGGTGGTGTACACCCCAACATTGACATTCTCTACCACCTGACGGAAATAGTGTCCGTCGATCTTTATTTTCTGATTGATTTTTTTCTTCATTCGAACATCCTTTCTCTGCTTAAGGCATATTCGGAAGGAGCACAAAATTTCTTAGCCCGGGAGCGAAATTAATCCTGTTTTAATTAACCTGGTGTCCGCTGAGGCGGGAGAATTCGAGGGGTTGCAGGAGCCGGAAGGAGGGATTATTTTTCTTCTTCGAGGAGGTTTTTCACCAGTCCCGGAAACCCTTTCTCGATGCGGAAACCGAAGCGGTAGAAGAACTCCGGTCGGAAGAATCCGGTGCGGACCCGCTTGTAACCCAGGCTGCGCATACGGTTGAAAAACTCATTCAGCAGACCGCCGCTTACCCATTTACGCCGGTAGTGGTCGGCTACCACAATTTTTTCCAGATGCACCGTCTCGGAACCGTGTGTGTGGTAAAAGAGTCCACCCACCAGCTGGTCACGCTGGTTGAACGCCAGCAGGAACTGGTCGTGGGGCTGGAAGGAGACCGGTAAATTGGACTGGTGAAACATGCGGTGCAGGGCGGCGACCTCTTTGGGATTGATGGGGTTGCGCACCCGGATTTGCTCGCCTTCGCGGTCCAGGAAGGTAACCACCAGGGCGGCGGTGGTTTTCTCTCCGCTGTCCATGGTCATCAGTTCGGCCATGTCCGAGGGACGCAGGTGAGCGTACCCCATGCGGGTGAGCAGGTACTTTTCCGCTTCGCTGAGCTGTAAACTGGCCTGCAGATGGCTAATGTACTGCACCAGGTCGTCTCCCCGCAGCTTGCGCTGTTTCAGAAGCATAATGAGCTGGTCCAGATGCTGGCGCAGCTCCGGATTGGCCTGGCGAAACACTGTTTCCCGGTAAAACCGTACCCGGGTTTCCGGATAGCGGTGCTCCAGCCCGGGCAGGGCGTAGGTGTCGTACAACTCGTGAACGGTGGCCGCATCCGCTTCGGTGGTGGCTTCGGGATTCACCTGTTTCCAGCGTTCGAAGCGTTTAATGGCAAAGTAAAGCTGTTTGGGCATGAAACCGTGCTGTTTAATGCTTTCCAGGTAGATGCGGGCAGCCTCTCGAAAATCTTTGTCGAACTGGGAATTGTGCCGGCTGGAGAGCATTTCCTCAATTTTCTGAAGTCCCTCTTCTTCGCCCAGAATTTCCAGAATGGGGGAGAAAATGTACTGCCACTTGGTTTTCTCGCGCAAAAAGGGATATTTTTCTACCATGGGATCGATGAAATGGTGGTAGAAATTTTGGACGGCGTCAGCCAGCGTTTGGTGAGGACGCCGGGCGGAGATGGAAATAATCCGGGTACCGGTCTGGTAGTCGTGGTGCGGCACAATGATATTCTCCGGCGAAGGGTCGGCAATCTCGAAACGCCGTCCGGTGCGATTCCAGAAATCCACGTACGCCTTGCAGGAGCTCCAGATGATGTAGGGCCAGAGGTGAGCCAGGCGTTGGATTTTTTCCGGATTCTTCTGTCGGGTGATTCGGTGGTAAAAAGCAGCCACCGTTTCGCCGGGAATGAACTCCTCGCTCCAGGTGCGGTATTCCGGCCAGTAGCCGCCAAATTCTTCTACCAGTTTCGGCTGGGGCGGCTTTTCGCTGCAGATAATCGACCAGGAAATTTCTTCCCGAATTTGCTCCTCCGGCATGGCGGTAATGACGTTGGCGGTAATGTCGTAGCGTCCCTGGTAGCGGGTTTGTACGGAAATGCGGTAAACTGATTTGCCGTGATGCTCGCCCAGGGTGGTAATCCAGATGCCTCCGGGCGGCAGGTCTTTCAAATTCACGATGAGGTGGTTGGTAAAGAGGAACAGCGCTTCGCGAATGAAGGGAGTTTTGCTGATCAGTTCCTGCAACAGGTAAATGTGCTGATCCGGTACGTTGTCGTCAAACACAATCACTTCCCGCCAGGAGTACTCCCGTCCCAGGTCGGGGTCGATGGCTACCGGAGAATTGCTGCCCAGCCATTCCCGGAATTCCGTTTCCATGCGGACCAACGCCTGATTCATGAGCTCCCGCAGGCGGGGATTGACGTGTTCGACCCGGTAGGTGGTGAAGAAACGCCGAATGGCGCGGTATTTGGTGGGGCGTGCGGTAGCAAAGCGCTGGAAAAAGCGAATGAGTACGGCGGAAGGCTCGCTTACCGGTCGTTCGTCCGGTGCGGCGTCCCGCTTAATCAGCGTTTCGGCCAACTCCAGAATCTGGTTGAAAATGGTGTCGGTAATGTTCCATTCGCACAGCTCGCGGCTAACCGTGTCGTCGAAGAAGGAGGCGTCGGATTCCAGAAAATGGCGGAAAACTTCAATCCAGTTGGTTTCCGGCAGATGTTTGAAAAGGGTGAGAAAGGCCCGCTGTTTCACCTCCTTGTGCGGATTCAGCGCCGCCCAGGTCAAAATTTGAATGGCCAGAGGCTGCAGCGGATCGAGAGGGTTGTGTACCAGCTCCGCCAGGTAGTCCACGGCCTGTAAAGCCTGCCCGGCATCTCCGGTCTGTAAAATCAATCCGCTGAAATGCAAACCGCGCAGATTGTGAATGTGCGACTCCTTAATCAGGCGAAAGGCTTCCCAGGCCAGAGCGGGATTTTTACATCTTGGCTTACTCTCGACATCCACTCGCACGTTTACCACTTCCTGTTTGAAACGCTGCCAGTCGAAAATTTTCTCGTGGGTTAAATCTACCAGCTCCTGGTTGGTGAGCCACAAGCGGGGATGCGAGAGAATTTCTCCCAGATCAATCGGTTTTTTGAAGAAGCGGTACCAGAGGTTGCCAATGCGAATCAGAAAAGGATCGTGCTCATTCGCTTCCAGCTCCACAATGGGGATGCCCTGAATCAGCAGCTGGTCTTCCGGAGAAATCTGCACTTCGTTGGCCAGAACCCCTAATTCCCGCAGCAGCCAGTTGGGAAAGCGCAGGCTGGTGTCTCGAAACGGCAGTTCGACGAAGTTAGACTGGTACATTTTTTCGATGACGTCCCGGAAGTGCTCCACAATGATTTTCCGCCGGTAGGTTTTTTTGGGGGTCAGTTCGCCCTGCTCCTGACTGAAATCGCGGTCGATGACGGCAAAATCCACAATGCGCTCGTAAGGCGCCAGAAATTGATTGACCGAGTTCACAATGGAAGCCAGAAAGTCGTGCAGCTCTTCCCGGGAAAGCTCTTTCAGGTTCACTTCCTGGTGGTCGTAATTGGGGTAAATCAGCAGGGTGTTGTATTCTCGCTGATCTCCCACTAAAAACACCCGTTTAATGGCGTCGATGTCGCGGAAGAAGTTCTCAATGCGCTGGGGAGCTACCGTTTGCCCCTTCACGTTCTTGTAAATTTCTTTTTTGCGGTCGATGATGAAAAGGTAACCGTCGCGGTCAATCCGCATGATGTCGCCGGTGTGGAACCAGCCTTCCCGGTCGAAACTTTCCCGGCCACCTTTCCAGTAGCCCAGCATGACGTAGGGCCCGCGGATGAGCAGCTCGCCGTCCTCGGCCAGTTTGAGCTCGATTCCCGGCAGAGCCGTGCCCAGGGAGTTGCTTTTGTATTTTCCGGGCGGGGTCATGGTAATGCCGCCAGTCGCTTCGGTCATTCCGAAACCGCTCATCAGCTCAATGCCGTTGCGCTGGAAGAATTTGAAGATGTCCGGATCCAGGTAGCCGGCGGCGGAAAGCCCCAGACGCAGTTTCCCTCCGGTGTGGTAACCCAGCGTCTGGCGAATCTGTTGGTCGTTGGCCAGGGTCAGGTTCACCTGATTGGCCACGTAATCGTAAATTTGCTGCCATTTCTGGGGAATGCTGATGAAAATGGTCGGGTGGTAGAGCTGCATTTCCCGCAGCAGACTGTTCAGGCTGGGGGAGCGGGCAAAAATGTAGGTGGCGCCCCAGAACAGGCTGCCCATCATCTCCAGCCAGCGTCCGAAGGTGTGGTAAAGGGGCAGGTAGGCCAGGAAAATGTCCTCTTCGTTTACGTCCGGCCAGGCCAGCGCCCGGGCAAACCGTTTACTCACAATGTTACGGTACGAAAACATGATCCCCTTGGGCTTGCCGGTGGTGCCGGAGGTGTACATGATGGTGGCCAGCCGTTCCGGTTCGGTTTCTTCTAAAACGTGCTGCAGAACCTCTGTTTCCGGAGGTAGAGCGTCGCGAATGAAATCGCGGTAAGAAACAATCTTTTGGTTGCTCTGGCGGGACGTCCGTTCCAGTAAGATGATTTTTCTCAGGTGCTCCAGATGAGAGATGTGGGGCAGCAAATTGTTTAGAATGCTTTCTTTGGACACAAAAAGGGTGTTCACCTCGCTGTCTTCGATGATGTACACCATGTCTTCGGTGGACGCGTTGGCCGGTACCATCACGTTAACGATGCCAAAAGTCAGGCAGGCCAGGTCCACCAGCACGCTTTCGATGCGGTTCTCGGAGAGAATGGCGACCCGGAGCTCCCCGTCGACCGAAGCGCTCAAACCCAGCAACGCATTGCCAATGCGCAGGATTCGTTCCCACATCTCCTCCCAACCCAGATGGAAGGTGCGTTCCGCTACCGTGTACTGAAATGCAATCTCGTCCTGGTAATGGCGGCTCCAGGTTTGCAGCATGGCACCCACATTAAAGCGGGCGGCGTCAATTAGGGCCAGGTAGCGCTTGAACCAGGGTTCGGTGCGGTTAGCCCGGTACACTTTCTGGCGCCAGTCCGAGTGTTTGAAAGCGAAGAGGATTTCTCCGCTCCAGCGCTGAAGGGTGGGGAAATCCAGCGATTTTGCCCGGCGGATTTGACGAACGAAGCGGTCGATAAATTCTTCGGCGACCTCCAGGGAGAGCGCCCGGAAAATGGCCCGCCGAATCTCCGGCGGCTGGAATAGGTCTCCCCAGTGGTCCAGCAGTTCCCGGAAGGCGGCTCCCTTTTTTCCGCTCAGGCTGAAGGGGTGCCGGAGGAGTTCGCTGAACCGGGCGGCAAACGCTTCGGTGTCCAGCTTTCCGGTTTTCTGGTAGGCGTTCCACTGTTGTAGCAGGTAGGTCAGGTCTTTTTCCGTCTGTTTTTTCTCGACGGTCGTGCTTACTTGAGCGTCTTTCATCGTTTTTCTTCCCCCAAAAAAGTAATTTCCCCCGTTGTCGAGGAACGAATTTCACATAAACGAGTCTGTGACCCTGCAGGGGGTCAACGTCCCGGCGTCCGTCCAAAAAGCTGATCGGAATTTACAGACGATGCGGTGGGGATGCAAATATTTCGCTTGCATTGCCGGGTCATTCAGCGGTACAACTGCAAAATTTCGTGGTAGCGGAAACAATCGATGGTGTGATCGTTCACCATGCCCACCGCCTGCATGTAGGCGTAGCAAATGGTCGTGCCGACGAACTTGAATCCCCGCCGTTTGAGTTCCCGGCTCATGGCGTCGGATTCGGGGCTGCGAGTGGGCAGCTCCTCCACCCGTTTCCAGCGGTTCACAATCGGGCGACCATCGACAAACTGCCAGATGAAAGCGTCGAAACTGCCGAATTCTTCTTGCACTTTCAGGAAAGCCCGGGCATTGCGCACGGCGGCTTCCACTTTCAGGCGGTTGCGAATAATGCCGGGGTCGGCCAGCAGGGCGGCGATTTCCTCCTCGTTGTAGCGGGCAACTTTTTCCGGATCAAACTGGTCGAAAACCTGCCGGTAATGGTGGCGCTTTTTTAAAATGGTAGCCCAACTTAATCCGGCCTGGTGTCCTTCCAGAATGAGAAATTCAAACAGCCGCCGGTCGTCGTG
>JAJRXE010000262.1 GCA_024276455.1 Calditrichota bacterium | reverse complement strand
TTTAATATTTTTTCGGAAATTTGTCAAGATGAAATAGCCAGAAATGGCAAAAATTTTAACCGGATTTTACCTGCGCCTGGTCATTTTGATACCCCCCGCTCGCGAGATTTTGCGGGCAAGACCCCCCGACTCTGGTGAGTCGGGCTACAGGTTAGATCCGGTTTCAGAAGCCTGGGTGCGGTTTCGCCTGGCGGCGAAAAACGACTCTGGAGAGTCGTGTTACCATTACGTGTCCTGCTCTGGACGCCGGATGGTTAAGAGAAATTTTAAAAACGTTTCGGGATAAATTCGAGCAACCGTTTCAACCCTTCCCAATATTCCAAGGTTTCACCCTGAACGGGCCGTTTTTTGTTTAATAAAATCACCAAATCCTGATTGTCGGGTTCGAAATAGAGGAAAGAGCCATTGGGTGCCAGAATGAGGGTTGATCTTTCCGGTAAGCCTTTTTGTTTTCCGAGAAGTCCCTGGAAATCCGGTCGAGTGAAAAGATGATTGAAGGCCCAATCCACCGTGGCTGCCCGCAGAAAACGCTTCCCGTTGTAGATCCCGCGATTCAAAAAGAGCTGCACCAGAGCGGCTACCTCCCGGGCGGTTCCGAGCAATTGTAACGGCGTATTTTCCGGCTCCAGCGGATCAACCGGACCGCCGTGGAGGGCTTCGTGCAATCGGACCCGCCAGACGGCAGCAGGATCGGGCGTTTGATTCGACAGAAGATCGCTGGTTTTGAAATCCAGGCCGGTGAGCCCCATGGGACGGTAGAAATAATCCCGCAGGTATTCTGCCTCACTCAAACCACTCACCTGGGTGATTATTTCTGCCTCCAGAAAATATTTCAACTCCCGGGGCAACTCTGGTGCATCGGAGGACCAATTTCGGAGCATCTCACGAACAGCCTCCCCGTCATTGGGCGGGAGCGAACTCTCCTCCCTGACCGGAAGCGCCAGAAAGTCCGCCAGTGGTAATTCGGCCAAGCGGGATTCCGGAAAAAGGGGAAAAAGTTCCGCCAGGGGTTGTTCGAAGCGCAGAAATTCGCGTTCTTTCAGGTGTAACAGAGCGGGAAAAGCCACCAGAAATTCGCTTAGCGAATTCAGCGGGAAAAGTGCTTCGGAAGAGCCTCTCCTTCCAGAGGTACCGGAGGTTTCGATTCCGTAGTGTCGCTGGTAAACAATAGTGCCCTGCCGGGCGATGAGCAGCCTGGCCTGGGAATTCTCTGACGGGACAATAAGTTCTTCCACCTGTTGGTCGAGGGTTTCGTCCGGTTTTTTGGCCGGTTCCGTTTCCTCCAGACAATAGCGTCGGGTGGGGACTTCCTGCGATCCGGATACACCGGGAAGTCGGATGGGCAGGGTGCCGGTAACCGGGATTGCGGAAATCAGCGCCTTGAAGGCGGCCGTCTGGGAGGCCGGGGAATCGCTATAGGCTAGGAAAAAGGCCGTAAAGTCTTTCAGACGATGGTAGATTTTAAGAGGGAAGGGATTTCCGAAAGAGAAGCCGACAATTGGTTCCTCGAAGAAGCCCGTAAAATCCAGCGAAGTGGTGATGCGCCGCCAGTGAAAACGGGAGCGATGCCCCGGGAGGGTCTGGCTGACGAACGAGACCACCACCAGGTCAATCCGTTCCCAGGGAGCGTTTTTCAACTGCCGGGCATCAGGGTTAACCAGGGTGTCCACCTCGTCGAAGAAACGGCGCAGTTCCTCTTCCAGCACCGGGAGGGGAGGGTCCACTACCGGGTAGTCGGTGTGCACCAGGTGGAGACAGCGACGCACTTTGCGGGCATCCAGGGGGAAATTGTCCGCTTTGTGCAGGCAGGTCAGGGATTTCTCGGCCAGTTTACGGGCGGTGCCGATATGGTTGGGGTGCTCCAGAATTTTGTACACCCGGCCCGGGTGGGGAATTTGAGGCTGGTGGCGGTGCAGCCACTTTTTGATCCGGAAAATGCGATCGACGGATTGCTCCATGCGGCGGCGCAGTTCCGGATCGCTTTCGGTCAGGTCCCTGAGGATGTGGAAAAAGAGCGGCAGATTGGGCGGCATCAGGAAGATGTCCAATCCCGCCAGAATGCCCAATCGGGCCTGCTCGGCCAGACGGTGTCTGCCGGCAATGGCCTTCATGTCCAGCGCGTCGCTGAAAAGTAAACCTCCGAATTGCAGTTCCTCCCGCAAATAATCCTGCAGAATATCCGATCGCAGGGTGGTCGGCAGCGGATGGTCGCTGAATTGCAGATGGGCGGTCATCAGACCGTGAATTCCTTCTTCAATGAGCCGTTTGAAGGGATGCAGGTCGGTTTTGGTTAGGCCGGTAAAGCGGGCCCGCAGGGTGGGCAGCATGGAGTGGGAATCCTGGCTGGCCCGACTATGTCCCGGGAAATGCTTGGCCACACAGACGATTCCCTGCTCCTGATTCGCCCGGGCAAAGCAGGCGCCGATTTCCGCCACTCGCTCGGGGTCGGCGTGGAAGCCCCGGATATTAATGATGGGGTTGCGAGGATTGTTCACCAGGTCCAGCACCGGGGCCAGACAGGTATTAATGCCCAGCGCCCGGGCTTCCGCCGCAATTACGCTGGCGGCCTGACGGATCAACTCCTGATCGTTTGTGGCACCCCAGGCCAGGGCATGGGGAAACAGGGTGCCGTGTTGGAGTAGACCGCCGACACCCTGCTCCAGATCGGCGGCAATGAGCAGGGGGTATGGCGCCGCTTCCTGCAATTTTTCCACCAATTGGCGCACGTCCAGAGGGTGGCCTCCGAACAAAATAATGCCCCCCAGCCAGTATTTTTCAACCAGGCGGACCAGTCGGCGCAACTCCGGACTGCGGCGATTCAGAAAATCCACCCGCACCGCTGGCATGAGCATCTGTCCCGCCAGTTCCTCCGTCGAAAGGTGATGCGCCCGCGGTAATTTCATTTCATTATCCTCTTGTTTCTGCACTTGTTAGATTGGAATAATTTATGCTATTTTCGCAGGGTTTACAATGGCTTTTCTATTGAAAATGGACAGTATTGTTTCACCAGGAAATTTAGTCCCAGGATTCAAAATCCGGAGCGAAGCGCACTGCATCCCTACCGGGACGCTACATTTTGACGATGTTTTCATTGTTCGCGCGTTTCGCGGCCAATAAAATTTGTAGACGACGGAGCTTTGGCCCCGTCGATCAACACTTTCGGGTTTATCGAGTAGTTCGTAGGCAACGAAAGATTGGCGTTTACCTCCCTTGAAATAAATCTCCCGGTTGCCAGAGATAATGTCCCAGCCGGAAATATTCCTGGAAACCAATCCGGCGGTAAATGCCCACTCCCAGTGGGGAGGCACGCAAAACAGCCAGTTGGAACCCGCGTTTTTTGGCTTCCCGCAAGGTGGTCACGGTCAGAGCGGTACCGATGCCTTTCCCGCGAAATTCCGGCAGGGTGGCAAGGGAATAGATGCCCGCTGCTTCGGCGGCAAAGAACAGGCTGGCACTGCCCACCGGTCGACCATCCCAGATTCCCAGGTAGTGGGAAAAAGGGGATGGCGTGGACGCCTGCCACTTTTGTAGCAATTGGAAATACGCCTGAGCGCAGGCATCTGGCAGGTGAAAACCATTCTGAACAAGACGAATGAATTTCCCCAACTGGGCGGAATTTTGCACCACCTGAATCGTCAGGGAGGGAGGAAGTTCGATCTCCTCCTGCCAGCGGGAAAGCAACAAGGCCATTCCGGGGGAATCGTCCACGTGAACCAAACCGTGCTTTTCCAATTGAACCCCTAACTCAGACGGTCGGGTGAGGGGGGTGATCCACCAGCTGAAAGGCAGTCCCCGGTTTCCGAAGTAATCAATCATTCGCTGGATTTTTTCTTCCGCTTCTTCGGACGAAAGTGCCGCGTGCAGCACTCCGTTCCAGGTCGGGCAGGGAAGTCCGCTGTTGATCCAGGTGAAATTTTCCGATCGGTGAATTTCCCCGCCGGGTTGTTGCGCCAGGGCGATCCGAAATTGAACAAAATTTTCAAAAATGGCTTTTCGGATTGCCTGAAGTGAGAATTGTTCTTGCATTTGTCAGACAATTTCGTCGTTTAGGTTTATTTTAAAGGAATAACTAAATATTTTAAAAACAAATCCTTGCGCCTTCGCGGCTTTGTGGGTAATTTTATTTTTGCAAAGGTTTCTGAAGACGATAGAGGAAAACCCGTTTTCTGTATTTTATTTTTCATTTTCCGCCCGATATGTTATATTCATTTTACATACAATGAAGTTAAATAATGGAGGCCCTTCATGAAAAGAATATTTTCTCTTCTGGTGATTTTAGTGGTATGTGCCACCACCGGTTTGGCGACGGAACCTCTGGTTTTTCCCCGCACCCCGGCTCCCTCGCCGGACGGCTCGCAGGTGGCGTTTTCCTTTCAGGGGGACATCTGGGTCATGCCCCTGAACGGTGGGGAAGCCCGGCGCCTCACCGGGAATCCCGCCTACGACCACTCGCCCAAATGGTCCCCGGACGGCAAGCGAATCGCCTTCTCCTCCGACCGTTACGGGAACGACGATGTGTACCTGCTTTCCCTGGACGGCGGCATGGTGGAGCGGCTCACGTATTTTTCCAATGCCGACCGGGTGAGCCAGTGGATTCGAGACGGCAAGGAAATCATGTTCTCCTCCCGCCGCAATTTCTACTACCACCGCCTGCCGCTGATGTACGCGGTACCGGTGAGCGGCGGTACCCCGCTGGAAGTGATTCCCGAGTACGCTGACCAGGGCAAGATTTCCCCCGATGGGCGCTATCTGGTGTTCGTCAAAGGGCGCGCGGATGTGTTCCGGAAAGGGTACCGCGGCAGCAGCAATACGGACATCTTCCTGTACGATTTTAAGGAAAAAACCTTCCAGCAATTGACCGATTTCGAGGGGAACGACATGTACCCGCTCTGGTCGCCGGACGGGCAGACCATTTACTTTGCCAGCGAGGCGGACGGCACCATGAACCTTTACCGCATGGCCCTGGACGGTTCCGGTAAGGAACAACTGACTTTCTTTAAAGAGGACGGGGTGCGTTATCCGGAAATTTCTGCCAACGGCACAGTGATCGTCTTTGAGCGTCTGTTCGACTTGTACCGCTACGAGGTGGATTCCGGACAGGCGGAGAAGATTGAGATCCGCCTTCCGGTGGATTATGTGAGCAATCCCTACGTGTACGAAAAATATTCCGGGAAAGCCAGCGAAATGGCGGTGAGTCCGGACGGCAAGCAGGTGGCTTTTGTGGTGCGCGGGGAGGTCGTTGTGATGAACGAAAATGGTCGCTTCGTGAACCAGGTAACCGAATCGCCCTGGCGGGAAGGCGATATTGCCTGGGCGCCCAACAGCGACAGCCTGGCGTTTGTTTCCGATCGGGAAGGGAGCCGGGACATTTACCTGGTTACCAGTGGCGATCCTCGCCAGAAAATGCTCAGCCGCACCACCCGTTTCAAAGTGACCAAACTGGTTGGCACCAAAGAAGAGGAGTTTAAACCGCGTTTTTCGCCGGACGGCAAGAAGCTTGCTTTCGTGCGCGGCAAGGGGAATCTGGTGATCCGGGACCTGAAGTCCGACCGGGAACGCACCGTGCTGGAGGGCTGGAGTACTCCGGATTACGCCTGGTCGCCGGACAGCCGCTGGATGGCCTATTCGGTGGAAGACGACGAGTTCAATGCGGACGTTTTCCTGCTCAATCTGGAAACCGGGAAGCGGTACAACATCTCCCAGCATCCTGACAACGACGTGTCGCCCCGCTGGTCGGCGGACGGTCGTAGATTAGCTTTTGTGTCCCGCCGGGTGGGCAACAATTGGGACGTCTGGATGGTTTTCCTGCGCAAGGCGGACGACGAGCGCACCGAGGAGGAGTGGGAGGAAATTTTTGCCAGTAAGAAGAAAAAGGAGCAGGCCACCGACAGCGTGCGGGTGGTGGTGGACGAGCCGGAGAAACTTTACAAACGGTTGCGCCGGGTAACCTCCCTGCCGGGAACGGAAAACCAGCTGGCCTGGTCGCCGGACGGGCAGTTTCTGGTGTTTACCTCCAACAGCGCCGGGAAAACGGATATCTGGAAGGTGAAGTGGAACGGCAAGGAGCTCAAACAGCTCACCAAAAACGACGCTCGACCTGCTCAACTGCAGTGGCACCGGAAAAACAAGAAAATTTATTTCGTGCAAAAGGGTGGCAAATTGGCGGCGGTGAAACCGGACGGCAGCGGGCAGAAAACCCTGGCCTTCTCCTTGCAGCTCAAAGTGGAGCGGCAGGCGGAGCAGCGCCAGAAGTTCAACGAAGCCTGGCGTACCCTGAATGACAATTTCTACGATCCCCATTTCCACGGGGCAAATTGGCCGGCGGTGTACGAGAAGTACCATACCGCGGCGGAAAACGCCACCACCCTGCGGGATTTTAACGATATCGTACGCATGATGTTGGGCGAGTTAAACGCCTCCCACCTGGGAATTTCCTCTCCCCGCAATCCAAATGCGGTAACCAGCGGCATGCTGGGTCTGCGCTACGACGCCGCTTACCGGGGTGAGGGATTGAAAATCAGCGAGGTAATCCCCAACGGTCCCTGCGATCGGATTACCGAACCGGCCCGGGTGGGCGAGGTGCTGCTGGCGGTGAATGGAAATCCGGTGGGGCGGGACAAAAATCTCTACATTTACCTGGAGAACAAAGTGAATCGGCCGGTGGAATTGCTCCTCTCCGGAAAGAAGAATAGCACGGAGTACCGGCGAACGGTAGTGGTGCGTCCGGTGAGCTACAGCCGCTTTCTGGACCTGGAGTACGACCGCTGGCGGGAGGAAAAGCGGGAACTGGTGCACAAATTGTCCGGCGGTCGGCTGGGCTACATTCACATTCGAGCCATGGGTGAAACCAGTCTGGAGCGCTTCGAGATGGAACTCTACGCCGAGGCACACGGAAAGGACGGGCTGGTGATCGATGTGCGCAACAACGGTGGCGGCTGGACCACCGATTACCTGCTCAACATGCTGATGATCAAAGACCACGCCGTCACCATTCCCCGGGATGGCGGCAAGGGCTACCCGCAAACCCGCCGGCCATTGTACGCCTGGACCAAACCGATTATTGTGCTGTGCAACGAATGGTCGTTTTCTAATGCAGAAATTTTCTCCCATGCTATTAAAACCCTCGGTCGGGGGAAGGTGGTTGGGGTTCCCACCGGCGGACTGGTGATTAGCACAGGCGCCATTACTCTGATTGACGGCTCCAGCTTCCGGGTGCCTTTCCGCGGCTGGTACGTAAAAGGCACCATGATGAACATGGAGAATCACGGGGCGGTGCCGGACATTATTGTAAAAGATCAGCCCGGCGATACGGCAGCTCACAAAGATCGCCAGCTGGAAGTGGCGGTCAAAGAGCTGCTGAAGGAATTGTAATGGAGTGACAAACTTCCTGTGATTTAATCAGGAAAAAAACGGCGGAATAGAGATTCCGCCGTTTTATTTTTGGCAGTTTACCGCAAAGGAGGCAATCGTTATTGATTGCTCCTCCCTGGGGGTGGTTAAAAAATTCCTCCGGAATTTTTGTCAGTGGTTCTTGACCAGTTGCCCCTCTCCGGCCGTCATTAAAAAAAATCGTTCTGGATTTTAAAGCTCGTTCACGGAATTTCCTGGGCAAAAGACGGTTGTCTCGATACGTCCTGCCCGGGACGCTAGATGGTTGGCCCCGGCTTTCGAAACCGGGGTGCGGTTTCGCCTGTCGGCGAACAACGACACTGGAGAGTTGGGCTACGGGTTAGCCCCAGCTTTCAAGCTGGGGTTTGGGAATGGTGACGAAACATTTCAGGCCGTTTACGGCCTTTTTCCAACTCAGCGGCACGGCGCGGCAGGATCGCGTTGGCTACCTCCAGAAGCAATTTCTCCGACTCGGGAGAGTCGAGCTACGGGTTCGCCCCGGCTTTCAAAGCCGGGGACTGGGGGAGCACACCAATACTGTTCCCGAGGCCATTTACGGCCTTTTCACAACACTTCAGCATCTACCGGATTTTACCGATAATAAAATCCGTTGACGGTTGAATCTATGTGGTGCATTTTCTTAAATTAAGAATGTGAAATGAGATAAGGAGGAGCGAACTCATGCCGATTTACGAATTTTATTGCCGCGACTGCAACACCATCTACAAATTCTTTTCCCGCACGGTAAATACAGAAAAGGTTCCGGCCTGCCCCAAGTGCGATAATCCCCGTCTGGAAAGACGGGTCTCCCTGTTCTCTTTCGTTTCCGGTAGCAAAAAAGAATCCGGCGATGAGGACGATTTACCCCCCATTGACGAGGCCAAGATGGAGAAGGCCATGGCCTTGTTGGAGAAAGAGGCCAGCCAGATGGACGAGGAGGATCCCCGCCAGGCCGCCCGTTTGATGAAAAAACTTTCCGAAGCCACCGGATTGAAGCTGGGTCCCGGAATGGAAGAAGCCCTTCACCGCCTGGAAAAAGGGGAGGATCCGGAGAAAATCGAAGAAGAGCTAGGCGATCTGCTGGAAGAAGAGCCGTTCATTCTGGAAAACAAAAGCAAGGCGAAAGGGCGCAAACCCCGTCCCCGGGTGGACGAAACCCTGTATGATTTATGATCCCTGGTGGAATTTTTACCATGAATATTTACGAATCAGCACAAAGAAAGGCAAAAAGTTTGCAATAATTCAATCTTGAATATCATCCCCAATATGCCATCATTTTGTCCGAAAAACCATTGGAAATGAAGGATAGGGTTCGACAGTATGTTCCTTTGTACCACGCCGGCAAAATCGCAAAAATGAACTTTTAAAATAAATACATTTAAACATTTTAAAAATTCAATCTAAAATTATTTTTTTCTTGATAAATATTTGTAGAATAATTATTATAAAAAATCCTAAATTAATTTTAATTTTCAATGGGATATTTTAAGCTTAAATTATTATCTTTATTAATAATCTCATTATGTTCCCCATAAATTGTCAAAGTCAATTTGTTCGATTTATATTTGATTTTATTACCTTTTTCTATCTATCTATCTATCTATCATATATTTGATCCTTACTTTAATAAATTTTAATTTAATAAAAATACATACCTTTGTCTGGGAGCAGTGGTTTGGTTAAATAATGATTTAATTCCCACCGAATTTAATTTCATAATAAAATAATTAATAAATAAAAGAATTTATGAATTAGTTATTAAAAGGAGATTTAAGATGTTAAAGAAATTCTTCTTTATTTTTATTATAAACATCTTTTCTATAATTTATTTATTTGGTCAAACTAACAGTACATTTTTATGTGGAGTTGAGAATACTGGTCAACCGTCAAATGATCTAACTCAAGTTGGTGGAAAGTATATAACGTCTAATGGTATTTTAAAAGCTCTAGTAGTTTTTGTTAGTTTTCGCGATGATTCTAACAATGTTGCGGATTGGCCAGTCGGACAACCTCCTACTTTTATGAATGATTTTATTGACGAAAATATAAATCAGAATTCTTCAAATTATGATAATTTAACAAATTTTTATAAAGTAATGTCTTTGGATCAATTAAAAATAATAGGAAATGCAATTTATGTACAAACACCACATTAATCTAACTATTATAGTTCAAGATCTCAGGCAACTATAGATGTTTTACAAAATAAAGTTGATCCAATTATTGATTTTTCTGAATATGATAATTGGACAAGAATAAGTAATTATAACCACGTGAATCAACCAGATGGAATTGTTGATATGATATTTTTTATCTGGAGAAGAGCTTATTGGTCTCAAAATTGGAATGGAATTGCCAATCTTGGTAATGGACCTGATTTGTCAGTTGATAATGGTCAAAGAGCAATAAAAATGTCATTTCCTTATGGATCAGGTGTAACCATTCAACATAAATGGAAAAGAAAAACTTTCAATTTTTGTGTCCATGAATTTGCTCATTGGTTATTAGGATATTTTCATCCATATGGTTCTGGTGGTGATGGACATACTTTATATGGTATTCTTGCTGGTGGGTTTTGTATAAATGCTTATGAAAGGGAACGATTGGGTTGGGGAAATATCACTAAAATTAATAGTACGACTAT
>JAJRXE010000261.1 GCA_024276455.1 Calditrichota bacterium | reverse complement strand
TGGGCGCTCCCCGTTAATTACCGATCAGGTTAACTGTTCAGGAGGCATTTATGGCGGCAGAAATGGGTCTTAAAAATGTGATTACCACCCGCATCGATAAGCTGGTCAACTGGGCTCGGAAGAATTCGCTCTGGCCCATGCCTTTTGGGACGGCCTGTTGCGCACTTGAGTTCATGGCTACCCTGGCCTCCCGTTACGACATGGCCCGTTTTGGCGCAGAGGCCATTCGTTTCACTCCCCGGCAGTGCGATTTAATGTTAGTGGCGGGTCGGGTGGCCATTAAAGAATTACCCATTCTCAAGCGCATCTGGGACCAGATGCCCGAACCGAAATGGTGTATCTCCATGGGAGCCTGCGCCTCCAGCGGAGGGATCTTCGATACTTACACTCTGGCGCAGGGAATCGACCGCTTTGTTCCGGTGGACGTTTACATCCCCGGATGCCCGCCGCGTCCGGAAGCCGTCATCGATGCGGTAATGAAAATCCAGAAGCTCATCGAAAACGATTCCTGGAAAAATTACAAACAGGAATTGCTGGAACGCCGTCGTCAAGAACAGCTTTACAAAGGTACCCTGTTCCCCTGGGAGCCCAAATAAAACCTTGCGGAACCGGTAGAGAATTTTTCATAAAAAACCCATGAATCTGCAAATAAAAGGGATTCATGGGTTTTTTGGTTTTGTCCCTGGATTAAATAAATAAAACTAACCGGAAATCCAGGTGAGGTTGCCGAAATAAAAAACAATTTACCTGCGGTTCTGAAACTGCTTTAAAATTTTTATAAAAAATAAGCTAAACATTTTTAGTTTATTTTTCTTATTTTTTGTGTGAATTCGTGTGATTTGCGGACTAAAGTCTAAACAAGCTGTTCTTTTGGGACAACATTGGTGGGGCAAAGAACAAACACAAGGGGTATTGCCATGAAAATAGAACTTATCGAGAAAAAACTGGAGGCGCATGCCACCCCACTGTTGCTGGTTCCGGTTCTGTCAAACCAGATGAAATTTCCCGCCGCCCTGGATTTTCTGGAAGCAAAGTTAGCGCCTCTTCCGCAGCAGGTGTTTCAGTCCGGGGATTTTTCCGCTAAAATGAATGAAAAACGCTTGCTTTACACCAGCGAGGGGAAAATCCCTCGTCTGGTTTTAATGGGGCTGGGTAAGTCGGAGGAGCTGAATCTGGAAAAAGTGCGGGAGTTTTTTGGAGCCTGTTTCCAGACCGCCCGGGAGTACCGGTTGGGAAAGGTGAGCATTTACTGGGAGGAATCGCTGGTGCCGGAAGGGAAGTGGGCGGAATTCCTGGTGGAAGCGGTGAGCGCCCTGGAAATGCCCGCCCTGAAATTGGGAGAGTGGAAAACTCCTGGCGAGGACGAACCGCCGCCGTTAGAGCAGGTTTATTTGTTACTGCCGGATGCTCCGAAATCGATCAGGGCCTGGCTGGAGCAGGCTCAAAAAGTAGCCGAAGGGGTGAATCTGGCTCGTCGCATGGCCAATCTGCCGGCCAATCTGCTCACCCCGGAAGGGTTTGTGGAGAAAATCCGGGAGTTGAAAAAGCAGTATGGCTGGAAACTGGAGATTCTGGATCGGAAGGAACTGGAGAAGCGCGGTTTCGGTGCTCTGCTGGCGGTTGCCCGGGGGAGCGAGAATCCTCCCTACCTGGCGATTGCAACCTACCACGGCCCCCGGGCGAAGAAGACCGTGGCGGTGGTGGGAAAAGGGGTGACTTTCGACAGCGGCGGAATTTCTCTTAAGCCGTCCAAGAACATGGAAGAGATGAAATACGACATGAGCGGGGCGGCTGTGGCGCTGGGAACCCTGGTTAGCGTGAGCGCCACTCGATTGCCGTTAAATCTGGTGGCGGCTTTCCCGCTGGTTGAGAATCTCCCCTCGGGTAAGGCGACCCGTCCGGGAGATGTGGTGGTCAGCTATTCCGGCCAGAGCATCGAAGTGATTAATACCGATGCCGAAGGACGGCTTATTCTGGCAGATGCCCTGAGTTATGTGGAAAAGAAGTACCAGCCGGATTGTTTGGTAGACCTGGCTACCTTGACCGGAGCGGTAGTGGTGGCGTTGGGACACCTGGCCGCCGCGGTATTTGCCAGCGAAGAGGAACATCAGAAACAGCTGCAACAGGCGGCGGAAATTTCCGGCGAACGCCTCTGGCCTCTGCCCCTATGGGACGATTACGCCGAGCTCATGAAGAGCCCCATTGCCGATATCCGCAACATCAGCACTCAACCGGGCGCGGGCACCATTACGGCAGCCAAATTTTTACAAAAATTCGTGGAAAAAACTCCCTGGATTCACCTGGACATTGCCGGTACCGCTTACAACATGCCGGAGAAGAACTACCGACCGAAGGGGCCCAGCGGTTTCGGGGTGCGCTTACTCTGGTACTGGTTACGGAATCTGGCGGAAAAGCGTCCGGCTTGACCACCTTTCTTGAGCTGAAAATTGCGGGGGCCTTGGGACGAACGGGATGGTTGATCTACTTTGTAAAGCGACTCGCCAGAGTCGCTTATTTCACAGCCTTGGGACAAACGGGATGGTTGTCCTACCAGTAGTTCAAGCCGTTAGCGTGACCGTTGATGCTTTAATACGATGCGTCGTTGAAATGCGGTACGAAAAACAATCTCTTTAACCGGCACAATGGTTTTATTTTTTTCTTGTTT
Source organism: Calditrichota bacterium (assembly GCA_024276455.1). Lineage (GTDB taxonomy): Bacteria > Calditrichota > Calditrichia > RBG-13-44-9 > RBG-13-44-9 > JAJRXE01. The sequence continues at coordinate 10,885 of JAJRXE010000261.1, read as the reverse complement.
TCCGTTTCCAGAAAATTATTTTATTGAAATCTGAACCTCATGCTGTGGTTCGACGGGATGGTAAATACGGCTCCGGTCCTCTGAATGCACCAGCGTTTCCGGATGGAAAACCAGAAAAAGGAGTTCACATTGCAGGCTTCATATCCCACAAACCTGATTCTTGCCCGACCATTACCCCTCCTGCACGGCGGCATGTTTTCCGAAGCGGTGTGGCAGGCTCATCCGTTAACCTTGCTGGTGTTTTACAAGCAATCCTGTCAGACCTGTCTTTTCTTGTTGCCCTATTTGAACGCGTTTTACCGTCGCTTGCCCGGGCGGACGGAGAATCTGTTGTTGGTATCTCAGGATGCTCCGGCGGAAACCCGGGAATTCGTCCGGCGTTTGGGATTGGAATTACCGGTCGCACTTGACTATCCGGAATACGCCCTTTCGCGGCATTGCAACTTTACCGCTGTTCCGGCGCTGTTTTTGATTGGACCGTCGGGAGAAATTTTACAGGGGAGCGAAGGGTTTGTGCGGGAGGAAGTGGTAGCCATGCTGGATCGCTGGAAACAAGCCAATCGGGTGAAAGCGGCTCCGCTTTTCGACGATCCGGCGGCAGTTCCGGCTTTTCGGCCCGGTTGAGGCGCCCGGCATTTGAGTTTAGGTTAAACTCAAGAAAAAGGGCGAAGCGTTCGAAAATAGTTTTAACCTGCGGGTTAAATTGTTTGTCAGCAAAGCGAAGCGTGTTGTTGGGAAGGTTGTTGCATGATTGAGAATTTAATTGATATTCACAACCATTTGATTCCGGATTTTGACGATGGTCCTCCGGACTGGAAGGTGACCATGGAAATGTTGCGGCAGGCGGCCAGCCAGGGCATTACCGATGTGTTTGCCACCTCCCATTTCAGCGAATACATCGCTCCGGATCTGGTGAAAGAATATCTTTGGAAGTTTGCCGAGTTACAGCAGAAAATAGAGGAGGAGGGGATTCCCGTTCGGGTGCACTCCGGTTCGGAATTGTTCTACCACCCCTACATTGCCAGCAGCATTGCCGATGTGCCCATCGCCACGCTGGGGGGGCGCGGGCAGTACGTACTGATGGAATTTCCCATGTTCCAGGCGCTGGAAGGGTTCGAGGATGCGCTCTTTCGCCTCTCCATGGAAGATTACATTCCCATTATTGCCCATCCGGAGCGTTACATGGCGGTCGTCAACGATTTCGAGGTGCTTTACCGGTTCATTAAGTTTGGCGGATTGTTGCAGATTAACGGCGGCAGTATTCTAGGACATTTCGGAAAAGATGTCCAGAAAACCAGCCTGAAAATTCTGGAACAGGGATTGGCTCACTTTGTGGCTTCGGACGCTCATACTTACAAGAAAGGACGCTGTTTTATTTTGCGCGACGTGGTGTATTTTCTGGTGGACAAGATTCCGCTGGAATATCTGGAAAAGCTGGTTCGCGGAAATCCTCAGGCCATCATTGCCGGCGAACGGCTGGAAAAGGTAGAGGCTCCCCTGGAAGTCCCCAGGAAAGGTCTCTTGCAAAAAATAAAAAAATCCTTTCGTTTTCTGGGAAAAGCGTAGTGGGAATTTTCCCCATCGGTAAGACCGGACTTTTTTCCGGGGAAAATCCCGTTTTTCTTGCTTTGATGTTACGATTCAGCATTGCTCTGTCTTCTTGTCCGGAATGGAATCCCAGCTTGGGGAAAAAATAAATCGAGGCCTTTGACAAATTCTGCAAAAGGAGGTCGCTCATGCCACAATCTGTACCCACTCGCGAAATTTACTGGAACATTGACGGTCATGGTTGGATGTACCTGTTTGTTGTACTGGCCCTGGCCGTTTTCTTTTATCGGTTTTACCAGCGTTACCGTCTCTGGAAGATCGGCGGAGCGGACCGCCGCCTGGATCAGGTAGGACGCCGCTTCAAATTGGTGCTGCAGTACGCCCTGGGACAGGGCCGCATCGTTAAAGTTCGCTATCCCGGATTGATGCACGTACTCATTTTCTCCGGTTTTCTGGTACTTTTTATCGGTACAGTGCTGGTGGGCATTCAGGTAGATTTTACCCAACCGCTTTTCTCGGTTGTCTTTCTAAAAAATGCCTTTTACCTGTATTTTTCTCTTTTTCTGGATGTGTTTGGCATTCTGGCCATCGGAGGGGTGCTGTTGGCTATTTTCCGCCGGGTGGTGCTGCGTCCCCGCAATTTAAGTAACCGGGGACAGGATGCCTTGATTCTGGGACTATTTCTGCTCATTCTGGTCACCGGGTTTCTGATTGAAGGGCTCCGAATTGCAGTGCTGAACCCCGGTTGGGAGCGCTGGTCGCCCCTGGGGTGGGTGCTCGGACAGGGGTTCCGGGCGACGGGCGTTTCTCTGGCAACCCTGGGGAACTGGCATGTGTATCTCTGGTGGTTTCATCTGTTAATTTCGCTGGTGTTCATTGCTTACATGCCGTATTCGAAATTGTTTCACATTTTTACTTCGCCGTTAAATATTTTCTTCCAATCTCTGGAGCCAAAGGGGAAATTGAACACGCTGGATCTGGAAGAAAGCGAAACCTTTGGGGCATCGAGTCTGACTCATTTTTCCTGGAAAGAATTGCTGGATCGGGACGCCTGTACGGAGTGCGGACGTTGCTCGGATGCGTGTCCGGCAACCAATACCGACAAACCGCTCTCGCCCAAAGATTTGATTGTAGCTTTGCGAGATCACCTTACACTGGTGGGACCGGAATTGCAGGCCAAACGTCAGGCGGGCGAGGAAATCGAAGGAACGTCGGTGGCCATGGTTGGGGAGACGGTGGCGGAAGACGTTCTCTGGTCCTGCACCACCTGCCGCGCCTGCATGGAGGCCTGTCCGGTGTTCATCGAACATATCCCCAAGATTGTGGAAATGCGGCGACACCTGGTGCTGGAAGAGAGCCGTTTCCCGAGCGAATTGACCACCTCGTTTAAAAACATGGAAGTAAATGGAAATCCCTGGGGAATTTCTGCCGAGGACCGCGAGAAATGGACCGAAGGATTGTCGGTGCCGCGAATGCGCGAGGTGGAGGGCGAAGTGGACTACCTGTTCTGGGTGGGGTGTGCCGGTGCTTTCGACGCCCGCAGCCAGAAGGTATCCCGGGCCATGGTGCAGATTCTGAACGCCGCCGGGGTGAAATATGCCATTCTGGGGAAGGAAGAAACCTGTACCGGCGATCCGGCCCGGCGCCTGGGCAACGAGTACCTGTTCCAAATGATGGCCGAGCAAAATGTGGAAACCCTGGGACAGTACAAATTCAAGAAAATTCTTACCATTTGTCCCCATTGCTTTAACACCTTTACCAACGAGTACCCGGACTTTGGTGGCCATTACCAGGTGGTGCACCACACCGAATTGTTGGACGAGCTGATTCGGGAAGGTAAAATTACCCTGAAAAAATCCCTCAACAAGAAGGTGACCTACCACGATTCTTGCTACCTGGGTCGCCACAACGATATTTACCAGGCGCCCCGGGCAGTGTTGAAAGCGCTTCCCGGTGTGGAATTGCAGGAAATGCCTCGTTCTTTCGAAAACGGATTCTGCTGTGGAGCCGGCGGCGGCCGCATGTGGATGGAAGAACACCATCCAAAGGTGAATCACAACCGGGTGGATGAAGCCGCCGGGTTGCAACCGGACGTGGTGAGCACCGCCTGTCCGTTCTGTGCCACCATGATTGCCGACGGCATTAATGAAACCGCTCGGGAAGAACAGATGGCCAATCAAGACATTGCTCTGCTGGTGCTGGAAGCCCTAGAATTGAAAGCCTGAGCAACTGCTTCCAGAAAAAGTGAACCGCCGGGTATCTGTCCAATGTGGCGGATGCCCGGTAAAATTGAAATCCGGCCTTTCCCCGAGAGCCTTCTGCGAAAGAAATTTTCCTTCCCCGGAAACTCTCCCATTTTTGAAATCGTTCAAATAATGTCAGATTAATCAGGAGGTTAATTCCCTGCAGGAGGCACCGAATTTGAATCACAAAATTAGGAGGAGGCTCCAATGTGGCAGGGTTGGATTAATCTGGTTCTCGGTGTTTGGTTAATTATTTCAGGTCTCATTCCTTCTCTTCAGGTAACCCCTAACATGGTCATTGTCGGTATCGTTGGGGCGGTTTTCGGTTTCTGGCTTTACAAAATGTGGCAGGGGATTGTAAACGGGATTCTGGGGCTCTGGTTAATCATCAGCAGCTTGCTGTTGAATCTGGTGATGCCCCTGAACTTCATCATTGTAGGTATTGTGATGGGTGGTCTGGGGCTCTGGAGTGCGCTGACCCATCGGAAGGAAATGACCACCAAGATGGCCTGATGTTCCATTGGGTTCCCGCTGCCCGTTCTCCCGGCTGGAGAACGGGCTATTATTTTTTGGTCTGAATCCGGTAACCGTCCTGGGAGGCAGAGGCAGCCGAATTCCTCCCTTGTTCATTGCACCCCGAACGTTTTCATTGTAAATTGGTAATTCAGTACGATTTTCAACCGTAGATGGGGCGGATTGAAGTCCGCGGGTGGGGCAACGGTTGAAATTTTTTCATTGACGGGAGAAAAGCGGTGGATTTGCGACCACTTCGTATCGGAAATTTGCAATTGCGGCATAATCTGGTGCTGGCGCCGCTGGCGGGAATTAGCGATTTCCCCTTTCGGCAACTGTGTCGGGAATTCGGAGCGGAATTGACCTTTTCGGAAATGGTGAGCGTGGACGGATTGATTTACCAGAACCAGGCTACCCGAAGGCTGCTCTCTTTGCGCCCGCAGGATCGCCCGGTGGGGTTTCAATTCTTCGGCAGCGACCCGGATTTATTCGCCCGGGTTATTCCCGAAATTGAAGCGTTGAAACCGGCGCTCATTGACGTAAACTTTGGGTGTCCGGTCCGGAAAGTAGTGGCCAAAGGGGCCGGCGCCGCTTTGTTGAAAGAGGTGGACAAGATTTACCTGATCCTGCAAACCATTCGTCGCCAGACTTCCCTGCCGCTGACTGCGAAAATCAGGTTAGGGTGGGATTGGGACAATATTGTGGTGGAAGATGTGGCGCAAGCGGTGGAAACAGCCGGTGCCGATGCCCTGACGGTACACGCCCGTACTCGCAGTCAGGGCTATTCCGGAAAAGCAGATTGGAGCTATTTGGCCCGGGTGAAAGCCCGGGTGCGCATTCCGGTGATTGGCAACGGAGATGTGTTCGACGGCCCCTCCGCGCGGCGCATGTTCGAAACCACCGGAGTCGATGGCATTATGATTGCCCGCGGTGCGCTGGGACGTCCCTGGATTTTTCGGGAAATCATGTCCTTCTTGCAAAACGGAGAAAGCGTGCCCGAACCGGATTTCCGGGAGCGCTTGAACATCTTGCAACGCCATTACCTCATGGAGGTGGCCGAATTCGGAGAGGAAGTCGCACTGTCGCGCATGAAGAAACATTTCGTCTGGTACACCCGCGGAATGCCTTACGCCGCCCGCTTGCGCGACAAAATATTCCGGGCCGGTAGCTTTCCCGAAGTCCAGGCGCTTTTTCAGGATTATTTACACCGGATTGAATCGCGGAAAGAAAAGGTTAAATAAATCGGAACCGTTTCCCGGGAGAAACCGGAAAGGGAAACGGTTGCAAACGCTGCGCAAATTCACAACCGAGTGGGAATTGGAATGAATGTGAAAGATTTAGAGAGATTGCTCGGCGAATTTAAAGCCGGAAAAGTGGACACCGACACGGTTTTGCAAAAAATCAAAGCAGCCGGCATCCAGTCGCTGGATTTTGCCACCATCGACCACCATCGGGAGCTGCGGCAGGGCTTCCCGGAGGTGGTGTTTTGCGAGGGGAAAACCCCTGGAGAGGTAGTGGAAATTGCCCGCCGAATTTACCAGCGGCACCGCTTGCTGCTGGCAACCCGAGCGGGCGAAAGCTATTACCGGGAGGTGAAAAAAGAACTGCCGGATTTATTGTACCATCCGCGAGCGCGCCTGATTTATTCCCCTCTCCCGGATCCGGAAGAAAAAGCCAGCGGAAAAATTGCAATCATTACCGCCGGTACCTCCGACATCCCGGTGGCCGAAGAAGCCCGGATTACCTGCCAGCTGTTTGGATTTACCCCCACCCCCATTTACGACGTGGGAGTGGCCGGGCTGCACCGGCTGAATCAGCATTGGCCGAAGATTGAACAGGCCCGGGTGCTGGTGGTTATCGCTGGCATGGAAGGCGCCTTACCCAGTGTAATTGGCGGATTGGTGGACAAGCCGGTGATTGCCGTTCCCACCTCGGTGGGCTACGGAACCAGTTTGAAGGGGCTTACTGCCCTGTTTGCCATGTTGAATAGCTGTTCCAGCAACGTGCTGGTGGTGAACATCGACAATGGGTTCGGGGCGGGCTTTAGCGCCAGCCTGATTTTGCGTCAGATGCTGCCAGACAAAGCGTAATCGTTTATTTTTTTTCTTCCTTCGATTGAAAAATTTTTGATGAATAATTCGTGTATATTTCAGTCCCTTCTTGTTCGAAAACAGGAAGCGCTACCTGGGCGGCTGAAGGGGAAGGGTGAAGCGGAGCTTAATTCAGTCAGTACAAGAAGTTAAAAGAAATATATTTCAAAATTTTCTAATTTTTTTAATTCTAATGAAATTTTGAACATTCCTCAATATTGAATTTTGAAATTCTAATATTCTCTGGATTTCGGAGATTTCGCCTTTGGTGCAAAGCGGCAAGGCGCTTTTCGGGCATCCCGGATATGCATTCGAATGCAAGAATATGTAAAAACACAAAATATTATTAATTGGCTTCTTGCTGAGGGATATGGGGCGAATCGTTAACATTTATCTGCAAAATATAACAAAATTAAACATCCGCAAATTTAGTCTTGACAAATTAAAAAAAAATCTTATATTGAAAAATGTAGCATAATTGTAATGGAATGTGTCATTTACCTTAAAGGATGTTACTTCATGTGTTTTGCTTGTCGATTTCCATAATTTAGCCAACTCAAGTGCGAATTCGTACTCGTTCGGTTTAAACTCACCAGCCGAGGTTGTATAATTATACCTCCTCAAGGAAGAGTGTCCGTAGTAGCATATCTGCTTCGAGGCAATCTCGAAGTTTCAAAATAAATCAAATATTACAAGATTTATTGCGTTACTACATAAGCTAAGTTGGACACTTAAACCGAGGAGGTAAGTCATGCCCGACCAACCTCAAACCCTCTGGGAACAGATGCAAGAGCGGGGATACTCGCGGCGCGATTTTTTACGCTTTTGTTCGTACATTGCTGCCGCGGCAGGTATCCAGGCCAGTGGTTTAGGCAAGGTCATTCATGCCCTGGAGACCAAGCCAAGACCATCAGTTGTATGGTTTCATTTTCAGGAATGTACCTGTTGTAGCGAGTCCTTTATTCGTTCCTCCCACCCCATAGTTGCGGACATCATTCTCGACCGGATCTCCCTGGACTACACCGAGACGCTGCAAGCGGCGGCGGGACATCAGGCCGAGGAGGCGCTCCACGAGGTCATGAAAAAGTACCATGGTCAGTACATTATGACGGTGGAGGGCTCCGTACCAACCAAGGATGGCGGCATTTATTGCACCATTGGTGGGCGCACAGCCCTGGAGATTGTTAAAGAGGCGGCGGCAGGAGCCAAAGCCATTATTGCCTGGGGAAGCTGTGCTTCCAACGGCTGTGTGCAGTCGTCCAGTCCGAATCCCACCGGTGCCACTCCTATTCACAAAGTTATTTCCGGAAAGCCGATCATCAAGGTACCCGGTTGGCCGCCTATAGCCGAGGTAATGGCGGGGGTCATTGTTCACATTCTGGCGTTCGATCGTTTACCCCAGCTGGACGGTCTGGGACGTCCCAAGGCGTTCTACTCCAAACGGGTGCACGATTCCTGCTACCGCCGTCCCTTCTACGATGCCGGCCTGTTTGTGGAGTCCTTCGATGACGAGAATGCCAAGAAAGGATACTGTTTGTACAAAATGGGTTGCCGGGGACCGGTAACATACAATTCTTGTGGAATTATCAAATGGAACAACGGGGTTAGCTATCCCATTCAATCCGGCCACGGTTGCATTGGTTGCAGCGAAGCCAATTTCTGGGATAACGGTCCCTTCTATCAGCACCTGGCGTCTTTCCCGGGCTTTGGTATTGAAACCACGGCCGACACCATCGGAACGGTGGTGGGGGTTGCGACCCTGGCGGGTATTGCTGCCCACGCCGTGGCGACTAATATCCGGAAAAGAAAGCTCATCAGGGAAGAAATTGAACACAGTGTGACCGATGAAGAGATTAAACCTGCCGATAAGCAGGAAGGAGGTGAATAATGGCCACAAGAATCGTTGTCGATCCCATCACCCGAATTGAAGGGCACCTCCGCATTGAAGCGGAAGTCAAGAATGGTAAAATTACCGATGCCTATTCCGCCGGCACCATGGTGCGCGGTTTCGAAATAATCTTGCGTGGTCGCGATCCGCGCGATGCCTGGGCATTCACTGAACGAGTGTGTGGAGTATGTACCACCGTGCACGCTCTGGTTTCCGTGCGGGCGGTGGAAAACGCCCTGGGCATTGTGATTCCGCCCAATGCCGAGCTGGTACGCAACCTGATGTTTTGCGCTCAAAATGTTCAGGACCATGTGATTCATTTCTACCATCTCCATGCGCTGGACTGGGTGGACGTGGTGAGCGCTCTGAAAGCCGATCCCAAGGAAACGTCCCGGATTGCCCAGAAGATTTCCAGCTGGCCCAACAGCTCACCGAAATATTTTAAAGAAGTCCAGGATCGTTTGAAAAACTTTGTTGCCAGCGGACAGTTGGGCATTTTCGCCAATGCTTACTGGGGACATCCCGCTTACAAATTGCCGCCGGAGGTCAATTTGTTGGCGGTAACCCACTATCTGGAAGCGCTGGAATTCCAGAAAGAAATCATTAAGATTCACACCATTTTTGGCGGAAAGAACCCGCATCCCCATTACCTGGTAGGCGGGGCACCCTGCTCGGTAAACATTAATGATGCCAATGCCCTCAATGCCGAGCGCTTGGCCTACGTGGGATCCCTGATCGACCAGGCCATTGAATTCGTCGAGAAGGTGTACATCCCCGACCTGCTGGCCATTGCCGGATTCTACCGGGAGTGGTTCAACATTGGTGGTGGGCTGAAGAATTATCTGGCCTACGGCGACCTGCCCACTAACGGCTACAACGATCCCAGTAAATTCAAATTCCCCCGGGGAGCCGTGTTGGATCGGAATTTGAATGAAGTGCACGAGGTTAAAGGTGAAGATCCGGATCAGGTGCGGGAGTACATCACCCACTCCTGGTACAAATATTCCGCCGGCGACGACAAATCGCTCCATCCCTGGGAAGGGGAGACCGAGTTCAACTTCACGGGCCCCAAACCGCCCTACGAACATTTGAACGTCGAGGGCAAGTACAGCTGGTTGAAAACGCCTCGCTGGAAAGATCATCCCATGGAGGTAGGTCCGCTGGCCCGTTTGGTGGTAGCCTACGCTTCCGGGCACGAGGAAGTGCGTGAGGTGGTGAATGACACCCTGAAACGTCTGAATGCTCCGGTTTCGGCTTTATTCTCCACTCTGGGTCGGACCGCCGCCCGCGGATTGGAGGCCAAACTGGTGGTCCACTGGATGAAAGAGTTTTACAACCAGTTGATTGCCAACATTAAGGACGGCGATTCACGGATGTTCAATCCGGAAAAATGGAAACCCGATACCTGGCCGAAGGAAGCCAAGGGAGTGGGTTTAAGCGAAGCTCCCCGCGGCGCCCTGGCTCACTGGGTCGTCATCAAAGATCAAAAAATTGAGAATTACCAGCTGGTGGTACCCAGCACCTGGAATGCTTCGCCGCGCGATGCGAAGGGTCAACGCTCTGCCTACGAAGCGGCCTTGTTAGGTACGCCCATGGCCGATCCGAACAAGCCGCTGGAGATCTTGCGGACCATTCACTCCTTCGATCCCTGCATTGCTTGTGCGGTTCATCTCTACGATCCCGAAGGGAAAAAACTGCATCAGGTTAGCTTTATTTAGGAGGGTGGACGAATGGCACAAAAAGAGCTGGCGGAGTATTATCAGATCTACGTGTGGCAACTTCCGGTGCGTTTGTACCACTGGGTAAACTTTATTTGCATCGTGGTGCTTTCGGTAACCGGCTATCTCATCGGCAATCCCCTGGCGATTCACAGCACCTCCGAGGCATCCTTCCAGTACTGGTTCGGAACGGTGCGTTTCCTGCACTTTGCTTTCGGATTTATCTTCTTTTTCAATTTCGTGTTCCGGATTTACTGGGGATTTGTGGGAAATCGCTATGCGAACTGGCGTAATTTCATTCCCTTGACCTCCAGTCAGTGGAAAGAAATCTTCCATGTGTTGTGCCTGGATGTGCTGATGGTTTGTAAAAAACCGTTGCGGTCCATCGGACACAATGCGCTGGCAGGATTCACTTACTTTCTGACATTTCTGGCCTTTCTCTTTCAGGCGGTTACGGGATTTGGTCTTTACGCCGCGATGAGCAAGAGCTGGTTCCCGCAACTGTTTGCCTGGGTGGTTCCGCTGTTCGGTGGGGATTTTGCCGTCCGGCAGTGGCATCATCTGATGATGCTGAAGAAATAGATGGAAAATTAATTAATGCGCAATTACAGTCTTTACTACAGAAACAAGAGGAACTGTCATCATCGTATGAAATTTATAAGAAAAACACTGAAGTTGAAATCAAAAGATTACGTCAGTTAATTGACGAAAACAGCAGTAAAACGGTTGACGTTAAAAGCAAGCTTGCGAAAAGCTTTAAAGATTCAACTGCATTTACTAATCGAAGCATAGAAAGCTTAAAAACAAAACATAAGCAGCTTGACGATGACTTTAAGGGATATAAAAATATTTCTGAGCAAGATATAGAAGAATTAAAGAGATCAC
>JAJRXE010000260.1 GCA_024276455.1 Calditrichota bacterium | reverse complement strand
CGCATCATATTGCGCCGGTACATGACCACCCGATAATCGGCCCTTTGGTGTTTAATAATTTCTTCCTGAACCGGTAGAAACGGTACCAGGTAAAGCCGCGAGCGGTATTGATACTCGGTGAGCAGCCGCACTATGTCTTTTACATTTTCCACCGATGCGCCACAGGTAAACGGAATGCTGTGAAAATGAACAAAGATAACCCGTGTGCCTCGCTTCATGATTTTCCAGGAGGCCACCGGGGAATCGATTCCGGAAGAAATCAGGCTGACCACCTTGCCGCTGGAACCGACCGGCAGACCGCCGGCACCGGGAAATTTCTGGGTGTAAATCAGGGCCTGTTTCTCGAAAATTTCGATGTGACAGGTGATCTCGGGATGTGACAGGTCTACTCGCACCCCGGATTTCTCCTGAATAGCGGCACCAACAATCCGGCTGATTTCCGGAGAGGTCAGCGGAAAAGATTTCTCTGAACGCTTGGTCTTTACCCGAAAGGATTCGTACTGGAGACCATCCATGAGCTGCACCGCCACTGCGGTAATCTGCTCCATGTTCTGTTCGGTCAAAACTGCCGGAGCGAAATAGGCCACCCCAAAAATTTTCTCCAGGCGTTCCTGAACTGTGGGCCAGTGGTAATCTTCCGGTAATTCCACCAGAATTAATCCGTGCTGGCGCCGCACTTTCACCTTTCTAATGGTGCGCGAGAGTGCCTGCTTCATGTTGCGAATCAATTGCTTCTCGAACTGGAGACGATTTTTGCGCTTCAGTCCCAACTCGGCGTAATGCACCACCACACAATTTATTAAATCACGGTTCATGTTGCCTTCTTTCGCTTTTCGTCCGGGCAATTCTATGAAATCCTGCTCTGAAAGGCAAGTTCGGAATGAATTTTCCTTTTTCAAAGCGCTTTATTTCTGCCTGGGCGTGGCGCAATTACCGGCACAAAGGTCGGTAAAACTCCGGTCGGCGATCCTCCAGAATGTGATTTCGCGGGGTAATGAATTTCTCGTTGGCCTGTTGGGGGTCAATTTCGGCAAGAAAGAGCTCCTCCCGCTGGGAAGGGGCCTGGTAAATCAGCTTGCCCCGGGGCGCCACCACCTGGCTTTTCCCAGTGAAGCGCAGAGTGCCGTGAGGTCGTCGGTCTGCCCCAAAACGGTTGGCGGTAATGGCGAACACATTGTTCTCCAGGCAGCGGGTGAGCATGGCTTGCTGGCAGTAGCTCAACACCAGATTGGAGGGATGGCAAATCACCTGCGCGCCCTGCAGCGCCAGGGTGCGAACCACTTCCGGAAAAATCCAATCGAAACACACCATCATCCCGATTTTTGTCCCCCGGACTTCCTGCACCGTTAGCGGAGTGTTTCCGGGCGTGAACATTTCCTTTTCCCGGTCGAAGAGGTGGATTTTACGGTACACGTGAATCAACCCATCCGGTCCGATCAAGAGAGCAGAATTGAAAATGTCTTTGCCGCTTTTTTCTGCAAAACCGGTCACCAGGTAAAAATTCTTGCGGGCACACAGTTCTCCCAGTGTCCACAGGGTGGGGCTGTTGGAGAGGTCTTCCGCCAGCTCTTCCAGCTCTGTGCGACCGGCGAAATGGTAACCGGTAAAGGGCAGCTCCGGCAGCACAATCAGGTCAGCCTCCACCTGGCTCAGGGCTTCTACTACCTTGCGGCGGTTCCGCTCCACCTTTCCGAAAAGCGGTCGAAATTGGTAAAACCCCACTCGCAGCATGTTTCCTCCTAACGATTTGATTCACCCAGCAATACCTTGTTCAGACGTTCAGCCGCCTTTATCAGACGCTCCGGCGGCTCACCGGTAAAGCAAATGCGAATGTAGTGGGTAAAATGCGCCCCAAAATCCTCGCCTGGCGCAACGGACACCCCGGCATCCAGCAACTGATCAATCACCTCCCAGTAATCCCGCCCCTGCAAGTATTTTTCAATGGGGAAGAACAGAAAGTAGGTGCCTTCCGGAACACGGGTCTCCACGTGTAAATGTTCCACGAACAGGTCCCGCAGCCGTTGGTACTCCGTCTGCACCCGCGGCAGCCAATCACGACGCCCCTTTACCACCTCTACCATCATGTACTGGGTAAGAGTGGACGGGCTGTACAACTGATGTACCATGATTTTATTTACGATGCGAACCGTTTCTTCCGCTGCCACCAGGTACCCCAGCCGAAGTCCTGCAAACATGAAAGATTTAGAAAAGGTGAAAATGGTGATTGTCT
>JAJRXE010000259.1 GCA_024276455.1 Calditrichota bacterium | reverse complement strand
CGCACCAGAGTGGTGGAGTCGGGTGCTACATCCAGGCGGTACACGGTACCGCGTACCGCAATCACCGCAGTGGGCGCCTTCACCCGGTTGTAGTCGTCTTTGGAAAAAATTTTCCGAATGTTCAACCAGATTTTCCCGAAATTCAGAAACGATTCCGCCCGAACGGTGGTGGGAGTTACTTCAATTTCTTCCAGGGTGTACAGGGAGTTTTCCCCCACCCGAATCACATCGCCGTTCCGGAGGGTAATTTCACAACGCGATTCTTTTTTGGTCTCAATCTTGTCCCCCGGAAACACCTCCATGTTAAACCCGGCCATGTGTAATTTACTGGAACCGGCCGGAAGAACAAACACACGTCCCACCGGAAAAGTAATTTTTCCGACCGGTTCCCGGTCGGATGAAACCAATCCCATCAACAGTAAAAGTAGCGGAAACAGGGTCAATCGTTGCACCAAAGAATGCATCCATCCCCCTCGGTCGGTGCTCTACTCCAGAAGTAATGCAATTGAAAAACTAAAAGATGATTATTTTATTCGCACCAGGTCTCCGGTTTGAAAGCCGGACCCGGAAACGATAATCGCCTTGCAGGCTTTCCCCCCGGCAACATCCTGTACCACTTTGATTTTCCCAATCATCTGCTCTTCGCTTCCCAGGGAAAGGCCGGTGTCGGGATCAATTAATTCTTCCCCTTTACGATACACCACGAATTCCATTCCTGGTTTGACCCCTCCGGCGGATCCCGGTTTCATGTAAACGGTGCCGTCGGGATTTGCTTTAATAATTTTCCCCTGCCAGGGAATGTTCTCCATGGCTTTTTCAATAAATTTGACGCATTTGTCAATGGCTTTGCGACTGGCTTTTCCCAGAATGGTGTTGTCCCATTGGGTGGGATTGCCAAAGTTAATGTCCTCCACCCGGATTCCATCCAGGCTGGTGCTGGATTCTTTGCCTTCGGCGGTTTCCGCCAGTACAATTTCGCCGGTGCTGGTATTGACCAGTCGGATATCCACCACAGCCCGGGCGGTGCGCTTAGAGAACTTTCCCCCGATTCCCAGGCGACCGATAGACCCGCCCAAACCGGATTTCTTCTCTCCGAATTCCGAAACGCTTCCCAGAACAATTAATTCTACCCCCAACAGTTTGCCCACTTGAGCGGCGCTTTGAGGCGTCACGGCACCGGACATTCCCAGTCCCTGTTCTTTTAAAACTTCATCCAGCTCTTTGCGTTCAATCACCTGAAATTTACCGGTTTTTACCAGCTCCGTTACCAGCATATCGGCTAAACCGGTTCCAATATTATGCCCCCAGCCGCTTTTGTCCTGAAAGTCCACCACGGCAATCCGTTTTTTCAATCCCTGCAAATCGCCCGCGACAGCGGAAAACAAAAAGCTGATCAGCAAGACCAAGGTTAACATTGCCTTCATTGTTCTCCTCCCTGGTTTAAATTTTGCTTCACTTTGGCCACGATGGTATTCTGCGAAATGGTCACAATTTCGAAACGGTACGGAGAAAAATCTTTCTGTACCAGTTCGTCAGCCACCCGGGCGGCGGTGCTTTTCACCGTTAGCTCCAGCAACACCGACCCGTTCACATAATCCCGTTGTACAATTCCTTCCACCCCGCGCACCAGACTGGAAATCAGCCCTTTTATTTTCACCAGTTCCTGGTAGTTTTCTACACCTAATAGGCGCAATTGCACGGTATTGTGCGTGTAAACATCCTCTCTCCAGCGCTCCAGAATTTTCTGCATCAATTCCCTGGCAGCCTGTTCGGCGGCACGCTGAAGCGCCATGGTTCCCCCGGTCAACTGGTCCACATGAACGGCCGCCGACTGCTGACTGGCCGTTGCCAGCACCCTACCATCATCGGCACGAATTGCCCGAAGGTTAACGATTGCCTGGCAGGAAACCATTCCGGATTGTTTGAGCACGGCGGGGCCGCCGGAGGCTGGTTTGGCCAGCGCCTTGCCCACAATCAGCACCTCCGCCGGGGTCTCACGGGCAATTTGCCGGGCCGTTTCCACATCGCCATCAATTAAAGCAAGCGCTTCCTCTTTCCGAATTTTCTGCAGGATTTGCTTCCGATCGACAAATTGGAATCCCTTTTCCAGAAACACTTTCATTACCGCATTTTCGGTGGTGGACAAATCCAACGTCCAAAACACCCACGGCGAATCCATGTTCTTTTCCTCAATCGCCACCATTAAACGCGGTTTGCCCTTTTGCCGCAATAGCAGTCCGATTGCCTGCAAATCTTCTTTTAAATTACTCTTCCGCACCCAGGCGCGCACCCGTAATTCCAGGATGTTGTCCGGGCGGCGGTTTTCTTCCAGAATTTCGTAGCGGGAAACGTAACCGCGGGTACGACTGTAAATCTGATCTTCCACCACCTGGTAATTTTTCACCAGCACTTCCGATTCCACCATGGTACCCAGCACCTGTTCCACGGCTGTCCGCAGGGCATTGGCCAGGGCATCGTCGTGCGCTTTCGACACATCGCCCCCGATAATGGCTCCCAACCCCCGGACAATCACCTCCTGCTCTTCGCCGAGAGATTCCGGCTGGGCAAAACCGGGAGGAGCAAAAACACACCACCATCCCAGACCCAGTACTATCGCCCAAATTACACGGCCCAACTTCATCCTTTTCTCCAGCGTTTCTTGCCGATTTTATTTCCTGCCAATTTTACCCGGCTCCGGACGATCGGTTCTCCCCCGGAGGCAGATATTACCGGATCAAAGCTGGCTTTTCAACCGTCGTACAATATTAATGGCTTCCGTACCGGAAACCGGTGCCAGAGGGCGGAAGGTCCCATCGTCGAAACCGTTCATAATGCCGCGGGTGGAAACCGTCATAATAGCATTGAAGATTGGCGAGGTATTGATGACATCGCTGTAGGGCGATGTTTGTCCGAAGAAACGGGTCTCCAGAGAAGCATCGTTCCAGTAACGGACCAGGAACTTTTCAATAATACGCGCAAATTCCGCCCGATTCACCGGAGCGTCGGGGTTAAATTTACCTTCCGGGGTCAGCTCCATCACCCCGGTTTCCAACACCTCGCTAATAAAAGTTTTCGCCCAGTGGTCGGACGGCACATTGATTGGCTCGCCGGAAGAGGCCGGGGCAGATTTGGGACGCATCAGACCGCTCTGAGGCGGTTTCCAGCCCACCGACTCGCCGGACGCCGGTTTGCGAAAGATTTTCTTCAACGGCAATTCCAGCACCAGCAATACGGCTGCATCTGCCCGGGAAATAGTCTTTTGAGCAGCAATCCGTTGAATCTCGGGCCGCTGGCCAGCCACCGCGGTTTTGTAAGCCGCCAACTCTTTAATCGCCCGATCCGCCTCCAGATTGATCTTATCGATATTCAGCACCTCGGCGTAGGCTTCTTGCGCTTCATTGTACTGATTGTTTAGCTGGTAAAGTTTGCCCAGCGTCAGGTAAGCTTCAATCGTGGCCGTCTTTTTATCCGGAACGGAAGAGGACGGAATACTTTTCAGGACCTTCTTTGCTTCCTTAATGGCGTCCTCGTATTTCCCTTCCCGGGCTTTAATGCGAGCGCGAACCAGCTTTGCCAGCACCCATTTTCCGTCCAGGTCCAGAGCCTTATCTGCCATTTTGCGAGCCTGCTCCAGATTCCCACTTTCCAGATACACCCAGGCCAGCCCCTCGTAAGCGGGGGCAAATTCAGGATTCAGGCTGCCGGCCTGTTTGAACTCGAACTTTGCCCGCTTGATTTCCCCTTCCCGAAGCAAGGCTTTTCCCCGCTCGTAATGAAGGGCAGGCGAATCTACTGCCGAGGCGGCCTGGCGGGCTTTTTGTCCACCCCCACATCCCGCAAAAATCAGCCACACCGTAAAGAAACCCAACAGGTACTTTCGCATTGTTTTCATGATGGAATCCTTTTTGTTAATCCAGTACAATCATTACCTTACACTGTTCTAAAAAATTCAGATTTTGCGCCGCCGCCCGGATGAGGTCGGCATCGCGTTTGGAGATGACCACATCGGTTTTATTCGCTCCTTTTACCCCAATGGCTCGGATTATCAGGGGATTATTTTTCACCCGTTCGTTAGCGCGGGCACGGTTCAAATCCTTTTCATACCCTACGATTCCGTATTGTAACGCATATTCCCGCTGGATATCGCCGCTTCCATACACTTCGCGGCCCTCTTCATCCAGAATTTTTGGTGCCAGCGCCGGACGCACTCCCAATCCTCGCGCATCGATAATCAAACCTGTGTACACTGTATTCACCGACGGCAATGTTCCGCTACCTGGCAATACCTGCCCGACGCTTCCGCTCTGCTCTGACGGTAAAAAAATGTCGTAAAAACCGGTTAAAGGAACTTCTACCTCCACTTCAACGCTGCCGTCGCTTTTGTAATGAATACCCACCACCTTGAAATTTCGGATGGTGCCTTCCACCGAAGTACGGATCACATCAGAAGAGACCATGGCATTTTCTATGGTAACATCAGAATTAACGTTCACGCCTTTTACCCGTTCTAACAAGTTTCGCAGAGCAACCCGTTTGGCGGCCTCAATGGCGCCGGCACGCTGCGCCGCAAGGGGCAAATTCGGATTCGGGGCACCAATACCGACTTCCCGAATCACCATATTGGTCCAATCGACCATTCCCCCAGCCGGTGCCTGTTGAACATACTGCGCGAAAAAAAATGCCGGCGCCAATAGGCAAAGTAACGTCAAAAGCTTTCGCATGATTCCTCCAATTTGTTATGTCGGTAACAAAGAAAAATATCAGGCAAGCCACATACTAACTGTGATGGTAATCACGTTTCGTCTCGCGTAAGAGATGGGGGAAAAAAGAGAGCGGGTGACGGGACTCGAACCCGCGACCCTCAGCTTGGGAAGCTGATACTCTACCAACTGAGTTACACCCGCTTTATTTACTAAATTTAAATTTCCAGAAATAAAAAATCAACTGAATTTTCATTGCCGGAGGAACGAAAGACTAATTCAACTCCCCGGGCAGGTAATTGACCAAACGCGCAATTTAATAATATTCCAGAATCTGAGCCGGTTGAATAATGAAAATCTTTAACACTTTTTCTTTTCCCAGATCCGGCATGTCAATATGGGCAATGTAAATACCGCTCGCCACCGGAAGATTGGCATCGTTTAACAGGTCCCATCGTAAAAATTGGCTGTCATCATTCTTCTCCAGGGTACGAACCAGTTGACCACCCAGATTAAAAATGCGAATTTTGGCTTTGCGGGGCAAATGGTAGAAGGTAATGAAGTGATTAAAACGGTCCAGTTCCTGGGGGTTGTTTGCATAGTACGGATTGGGGTAAACCGAAATTTTTTCCACGTCCTGCTTTGCCAGCTCGATACTTTGAATTACCCCCTGGGTCGAAAAGGTAAAAACATCCTCCAGGGTGTTGGGCTTTTTGGTAATCCAGCGGATTACTGTACCAGTTTCCGGTAAAGTTCTGGCGCCTCCGAAATCACAAATAATAAAACGTGACAGAACTTCCCGAGAATGTTCCCACCAATCAAATGTCAAAGCACCACTGGTAACGTCTTTAACAAATGCTGCATAACTTCCCAGGGTATCTTGCGGTACTCGGACGTAAATCCAGTCGGTGGCCGGATACCCGAAGGCCGGATCGGTGTAACCGAAATCAAACACTCCCGGGGTAACTCCACCGGAATAACCACCAGTTAAACAACGGAGATCGTCGGAAGGATCGTCAAAACTTCGGATTCCGATGTCCCAGAATTCAAAGGGGACTTCTGCCCAGGAATTATCATCGTACCACCAGAGGAAAATTCCCCCGGTATCCGTAAATCGCATTTCGAAATCGTGGCCCATTGCATACTTAAGTCCTGGTATCATGCGGGGCAGATCTCCCGGATATCCCCCCGTACTGATGTAAAAGCGGTTGGGGTCGCGAGGGGAACTTAAACTGTGCCAGACATTCTCCTCCCAGGTTACCGGTCCGTAGGCATCCACCACCTCTAAGATGGCTCTAATACCCGGTTCCACTTCGCGCACTTTAATCAACAATCCATCTACAATCGGGGCATTCTCGGTCTCCGTACTCGCTAACTGCTCCTGATTTTCCAATTTGATCTGTCCCGTGGTAATATCTTTTAGATTCCATAAAATCTGTCCGTAAGTCGCCGAGCTGGTGTCCATATCTTCGGTGAAGAAAATTTCGTAATCGTGTCCGGTAACCTGACTGGGATCGACCACTATTATCAGGACCCGACCTTCGCTTTTTCCCTGGTGGGTCACCTCCAGAGTATCGCCCAACTCTTCGGAATAGCGCACTCCCGGCGGTGGCGACTGGGTGGTCACCGGAATAACCATTAAAGCGCTTTCCAGGGAGGGATCGGAGATCAAATCCGGATCGTAGTTGTAAGCCGTCACGGCAAAGTAGTAGGTATTTCCGGGGTAGAGGGGCTCGCCGGTCAGGTAATTGTGATCGATCACAAAATAACGCTGAATACCGGTGTCCTTGCCGTATTGCAGCACCTTATTCACCATTACCCCGGCTTCCGGATCGAAACGCCAGGCTCGAATGGCTCTTACTCCGTTTTTCCGATCGAAGGTGGCCACCCGCACCGCCTGATCCTTAGTGGCCCAGGGAGATGGTAACTGGTAAATATTGTACCCTTCAAATTCGTAATTAATAATCCTTTTTTCTTCGGTCTCTTTAACGGCCATCTGGTCCCAACCCCAATTCAAGACAATTTCGTTCATGAATCCGGTGGCTTTCACCCGAGGGGCAACCGGCGGTTTGGGTATTTCCCGGAAAAAACGATCGTAAACCCTCTGGGCCAGACGATCATTCCCTTTCATATCCACAATCGACTGTAAGCGATCGCCCCCCAGACCGCCCACCACCGCCACCAGCACCTCCTGGGTATCGGCCGGTTGCATCACAAAGGGGCCGCTGGACACGACAAAACGCCGGGCACCCGGGTAAAAATTACCACCCAGACCGTCAATATCGTCCACCATCGGATCTCCATTCACCGGATCACCAGCCAGGGGGAACTTGGTTGACTTACCATGTTGCGGATCGTTATGTTCGTAAAAAGGAGTGGGATTGTCAAGGTCCTCCAGCGGTAAGAAACCGCGTAATAAATTGTACCATTGTAAGGTTCCCTCATACTCTCCTAAAAGAGGATCACTCCATTGAGAATTACCGGTTGCGAAGTATCCGAAAGAGGTCATGGGCAGGTTAATGTATCCGGGGCCGATCTGTTTAAAATTAACAATGGCAAAATCCCGGGCGTCATCTATTCCGTTCCGATTCAAATCCCCTCCGGGGACACCTTTTACAACAGGCCCCTGCAACAGATCGTACCCAAACGCCGGTGGAGGCATATCAAAGGTTGTAAACAGCTTGTCGTCTTCCTGGCCGTTGTAAGCGAATCCCATATTCAAAAGGGTATCGCAACCCACCAGGTCGTCAGCGTAATCTCCTACATCACAGTCGCTCCACTGGGCGATGTACATACGGTCCAGTCGCTTCCCGGATTTGTTAATCAGGCGGTAGCGTTTGAAAATGGCTTGGCCCAGGGAATTTTCCGGCTGATTGTACATCCAGGCGGTTACCTGCAGTTCCAGGCCAATGGGATCGGAACCGTAGAGGTTCTGGGCCCGTGCTACATCCACATCGTTACAAACGAACCAGACTACCTGGTCCGCCTGTGCAATTCCGGGATGGTCGGTCGAATCGGAATAAATAGGATATCCCTCCTGATCCAGAACCGGATCATAAATGCCGTTGCCATTATTATCCACAAACGGAGCGCCCAGGTCCACCGGCCAATCTTTCCAGTCCATCTTGTACTGTTCCATTAACGCCGTAATCATTGCTTCAGTTACTTCATCCACGCTGTTCAGCAGGTAAATCTCTACCGCCTCCTGCAGCAAATCGAACCGGGAAAGCGTGCGCCAGTCGGGACGAATGCGGTAGATGCGGGCTCGCTCATCGTTGGGATCAATGGCCTGAGGCGGATTGCTGCCATCTCCGGGCACAACAATCCATCCCGGTTGAGTACCGGTACGGTAAGTTTGTCCTCCCACCTTGGGCGCCGATTCTCCCTCTACAATACATCCCCACACCAATCCATCCTGGTAGATCATCACGGCCGTTCCCCGCGGATAAATCCCTCCACCGTCTCCATTTGGCGCAACGCCGGAGGTTCCATCGTTGTATATCCAGTAAGACCAATTCCCAATGTTAATGATGGTCCTGGTTTGGGGAGTGGAAAAAACATTCTGGTTGTTTGCAGCCCGGGAAGCTAACTTCGATTCCAGAACGGAGCTTCTGCCAGCGGTAAGCAATAAAAACAAGACGGTTAAAGCCAGGACAATTTTTTTCCCTGAATTCGACATCGTTTTACCCTCCCTTTTCTCAAAAAAAGGTTAAGAATATTGAGTAGAACGAAATCAAATTTATTATTAAAACCTTTTATTCAAGGAAACCCAACTCAATAATTCGCTATTTAAAACATTTTACAAATTTTAACTTCAATATCCAATTAATCCTGGCTATTTACTGGTATTTGAAATCAAATTGCGATTGAGTAAGGAAAAAGGCCAAGGTCTGGTTTTAAGATCGCATCAAAATCATCCAGCACATGGCAGTTTTGAGGGCGGAAAGATACTTTTACAAAAAGTACTTTCCGCCCCTACTGCCACCGGTCTTCTCACTGCTGGAAAGTAAGAAAGTCTCGTTCAGTAAATACGAAATAGCAGACATTCCTCTTCGGATATTAAAACTTCAGGATGTACTGCCGCCAGTTAGGATCGCTGATCTCTCCCCGGGCACTGGAATTCAACAGCCGATAATCGCCAAAACCGGTTTGATCCACAAAGTCGAATTCCACCCCGCCCTGGATTTCGTAATATTCCCAGATTTCGTAGGGATTCTCGCGGGCTCCCATTGGACGGCGCTCGACCCGATCCGGTGGTCAGTAAATGATGTAAACCCGTCCCCGATCGGTTTGCCAGCCCGGTTTGGTCCCATAAGAGAAATGTTCGTTCGCATAAGCAACCCGCTCGTAATATTCCTGCTGCCAATTGGGTTTCTCTTTGTTACGCGCCTTCCAGAAATTAAACATGAACTGTCGTTTACTTTCTACCGAATTCAGTACCCGGTAAACCCGTTTTTCTGATTCGGTGGCAATGTATTCCGCCTGGGCAAACATTTCGTCCAGGGTACTTTCGGGCATTTCACTAAACATGCTGCTCATGAAATCCATTCCGGTTTCGGTGTCTTCCCTCACCAGCACCACATCGGGATTGTAAACGTAAAAATTCCGGCGACGGTAAACGGCTGTATTAGTGGCTGAATCGGAAACCGCAAAAATCAGGGTATAGAGACCGGTTTCAAATTTCCGCACGTCGAAAGCACCTCTCTCCACGGTGGATTCGACAGAATGATTACGATGGTACTCCTTCTTTGCCCGCACATTGCCTTCCTGATCGGCAATCGCTACTTGAATAACCACCGGGGCGTTGGGATCCACCCCCTGCTGTTTCAGATTGTAAACTTCCTGGTAGTAATAGAGCCGCGGATTTCCCTGACCGAATATTAAGGAAGGATTTGGGTACACTTCCATCGTATTTTTGTAAAACACGTGGTCCTTGTTCTGAGAATGAGGAATGATATTGGAGCATATTTCCAGATCGCTCAGACTGATGCGATCTCCGGTAAAAGGGCTCACCGAGACATCATAAACCACGGTGTCGCTGATGCTGGCCATCCACAAGCGGTATTTCCCTTTCGGCACGACCAGTTTCAGAAGTCCCATTTTGGCTGCCGGCGAGGAGCCGCCCACCACTTCTTGAGAGAAGAAACGCAAGGGCACATTATCCTGCGCTAAGACCGAATCGCTTTCCGCATCAATAATTTTAAATTTCAAATCGGTCTGGTAGTAATCGGTTTGTTCAAAAATCATGGGATCCACACTTTGTAAATAAGCCGCATAGCAAACCTCCATGTAAACGTTCTGATCGTCGTAACGGTAACGCCCAAAATCCATATTAAATTTCACGTCGGGATGATTGGTCTGGGGAAACGCCAGCGATGCGAATAAAAACACGAAAACAATGCTGAATAAATCTCTGGGGTAAAACATACATCACCTCATTATGTTTAGCTTTCTTTATTTCATATTTCTCTCTTTTCAGAAGCGGGAAATATGGAATAAAGAAAACTCTTTAAAATTAAATATCAAGCCATCTTGAAAAAGATTCCAACCATATTTTTCCAGGTCACAGACTTTTCAATCAACTCTTTAACGCCCCGGAGAGAGAGTGGTTGCGACATGTTTACATTTTTTTACCATCCCGCCGGGTTTTCTTTCGTTTCGTTTTAATTTACGCAATCCAGATCGAATACCATATGGCAATTCTATTTAATCAAATATCAGAACAGTAAAACAAAGAAAAAGGCCGACTTAAAAAAGTCGACCTTTTTCTTTTCAAACAACGGCTGGTTTAAAATCCAACCTTAATGGAGAACAGGTTGTTGCCGTCAAAGTACTGAGAATCTCTGTAAGAATAGTCGAGGGAGAAGTCGGTATTTCCGAGTTTCACATGCAACCCCAGACCCAGAGTAAAGCGATAGAGCACGTCGGAGGACTGGACATTGTTCAAGAACAGGTACCCGCCGCGCAGAGCGATCAGGTCCTTGTACATGTACTCGGCACCGATCTTGTAGGCGTCGTTTCCAAAGTTGTTGTTCTGGAACAAAGCGCCCAGCAATACGGTGTTGTCCTCAGCCACCACTCGTTTGTACCCAACGGCCAGCTCAATCAAAGCCGGCAGCTGATCGGAAGAAGAGATGCGATCGTAGAAATCCTGCGCCACTTTGCCCTCTTCCACCGCCTGGGTGGTCAGACCACTACCGCTGTAGGACATGTTGGTACCGACATTCTTCACGACCAGACCGAAAGACAATCCGGGAATACCACCCAGTTCATGGTATTGGATACCGGCATCCACGGCGAAAGCGTTGGCGGAAGCCCGCGGCACACTTTCGTACACGACCTTACCAGTAATACCGACCTGAATGGCGTCGGTCAGACGACGAGAATAGGTCAATCCCGTGGTGACGAAGGTCGGAGAGAACGTCCGGCCGGAAGCTCCATCGGGATCCTGAATGGTGGTCATGGGAATGTCGCCGAAGCTGAACGATTTCAAGGAAATACCCAGGGTTCCGAAACGGCCCATTTTCACACCCACAGCCACATAATTCACCTTAATGTCGTTGAAAATATTCATCGTGGAGAACACCCCACTGGCCGTTCCTTTCATGGAAGAAAGACCACCGGGATTCCAGAAAATAGCATCCAACCCCTCGGTGTTGGCCACATTGGCCCCACCCATCGCAAGGTCTCTCGCACCGACGGGAACCAGAACCTGCACACCGGCAGCTGTGCCGGTACGTGCAGGGTCACCAGCAAACAACGGGGTTATGCCTATAAAGATGAACAGGACTAAGAAAACCGTCAAGTGGAATATTTTTTTATTTCTCATTGCAAACTCCTTCTCTTATTATCTTTTAAAGATTCTTATTAGTAGTATTCGAGAATCTGCGCAGGTTGAATGATGAAGATCTTCACTACCTTTTCCTTACCCAGATCCGGCATATCGATATGCGCAATGTAAATTCCACTTGCCACAGGTAAATCGTTCTCATTCTTCAAATCCCATCTGAAGAATTGGCTGTTGTCATCCTTATCCAGTGTTCTGACCAGATTTCCCGCCAGATTGAAGATGCGAATCTTGGCCCGCTTCGGCAGATGATAGAAGGTCACGAAACGCGTGAAGCGGTTCGGTTCCTGCGGATTTGCCGCATAGTAGGGGTTCGGATAGACCGAAATCTTATCGACATCCTGCTTTGCCAGCTCCAGACTCTCTGTTACACCCTGGGTCGAGAAGGTAAATACATCGTCAGTGGAGTTTGGCTTATTAGTAATCCAACGAATCTTGGTTCCAGTTTCCGGCAACGTCCCGGCGCCACCAAAGTCGCAGATAATCGTACGAGCAATCACTTCTTTACTATGGGTCCACCAGCTGTAGGTATATGCACCACTGGTGACGTCATTGTAAAATACATCGTAAGTTCCCTGATCATCCAAGGGTACCCGCAGGTAAATCCAATCGGTTGCCGGGTAACCAAAGGCCGGATCGACATAACCGAAATCGAAATCACCGACCGTTGCGCCACCGGAATAACCACCAGTTAAGCCACGGACGTCATCGGTTTCATCGTCCCAGGTGTTGATACCAATGTCCCACCATTCAAACGGCACTTCGGCGTACACATCGGCATCATACCACCACAGGTAGATTCCACCAGCCTGGGTAAAGCGCATTTCAAAGTCATGCGATTCGGCATTGGCAATACTACGCGACATACGTTCGATGCCGCCATCACCACCACCCGCACTAATATAGAAGCGGTTCGGATCGGACGGAGCACTTAAGCTGTGCCACACATTGTTACCGCCAAACGGGGCGCCGGCTCCATCCCAATCTTCCGGAGGCAACGGACCATTGCCATTGGCTACTTCAACAATGGCTTTAATTCCCGGCGCCGGTCCGGAGACCTTCACCAGCAATCCATCTACGATGGGTGCATCGTTAGATTCAGGGTCTTCCACTTGAACCTGGTTTTCCAGGATCAACTGACCGGTGGTCACGTCTTTCAAGTTCCACAGAATCATTCCGTAAGTAGCGGAATTGGTGTCGGTATCTTCGGTGAAGAATACCTCGTAATCATGTCCGGTGACTTCACCCGGATTCACCACGGTTACTTCCACGATACCGTCGCTGTTGCCAGTATGGGTTACTTCCAGTTGCTGCCCCGGCATTTCGGAGTAGCGCACACCCGGTAAAGTGGATTGAGTGGTTACCGGAATTACCGTCAAGGCACTTTCCAGCGCCCGGTCACGAATCAGATTCGGATCGTAGTTGTACGCCGTAACGGCAAAGTAGTAGGTATTTCCGGGAAATAGCGGTTCACCGGTAATGTAATTCTTGTCGATAACGATGAAACGTTGAATACCCGCATCGCTACCAAACTGGACCGGCAGATCAACCACCGTACCAAATTCCGGTACGAAGACCTGGGATTTGATGATACGAACACCGTTCACCAGGTCGAAGGTGGCAATCCGAACGGCCTGATCTTTCTTGGCAGTTGGGCTGGGTAACTGATACACATTGTAACCTTCGAAATGATAGTTGATGATGACCTTTTCTTCGGTCTCTTTTACGGCTTCATGGTTCCAACCCCAGTTCAACACGATTTCATTTTCGAAACCGGTTGCCTTAACCAGCGGTGCTTTGGGCGGTTTGGGGATTACCTGGAACAGGCTGTCGTAAGCAATCTGAGCCACAACATCAGAGCTCTTCATATCGGCTACGGATTGCAGGCGCGATCCGCCCAGACCACCAATAATGGCCACCACCACTTCCTGGGTGTCGCCAGGCTGCATCACAAACGGACCGGTGGAGAGGGACATACGGCGGTCTGCCGGCGCAAAGTTGCCACCCGCACCATCGATGTCGTCCACATTGGGATCGCCATTAATCGGGTCGCCCGCCAAGGGGAACTTGGTCGGTTTGCCATTCTTGTCGTTATGTTCGTAGAAAGGCGTCGGATTTACGATATCGTCCAGCGTAATATAACCACGCAGCAGGTTGTACCATTCCAGCGTTCCGGTGTATTCGCCTAAACGCGGGTCGCTCCATTCCTGGTTTCCAGCAGAGAAATAACCGAACGAGGTCATGGGAAGGTTGATGTATCCCGGTCCGATGCGCTGCAGATCGAACACGGCATAATCTTGGGCATCATCAATGCCATTGCGGTTCAGGTCCTGTCCGGCCACACCTTTAACCATCGGTCCCTGGAAGAAGTCGTAACCCACGGCGGCCGGGGGCAGGTTAAACTGAGAGAAAATATCGTCGGATTCGCCACCATTGTAAGCGAAGCCCACGCTCAGGGTGGTGTCGCAACCCACCAGGTCGTCAGTGTACTGGCCAACATCGGGGTCGCACCACTGGGCAACGTACATGCTGTCCAGACGTTTTCCGGACTTGTTGATCAATTTGTATTTTTTGAAAATAATCTGACCGAGCGTGTTTTCCGGCTGATTGTACATCCAGGCGGTTACCTGCAATTCCAAACCAATGGGTTCAGAACCGTACAGGTTGGTGGCCCGCCCCACATCCAGGTCGTTGCAAACAAACCAGACTACCTGGTCGGCTTTCGCAACACCGGGATAATCGGTCGAATCAGAGAAGATCGGATAGCCTTCTTCGTCCAACACCGGATCGTAAATACCGTTTCCGTTATTATCCATGAACGGCGCACCCAGATCTACCGGCCAATCTTTCCAGTCGGTTTTGTACTGTTCAATCAACGCTTTGGTCATGTCTTCTGTGACCTGGTCCACATTATTCAACTGATAAATATCTACCGCATCCAGTAACAAAGCGGAATGGGTTAATGTCCGCCAATCGGTCCGGATCCGATAAATCCGCGCCCGATCGTCGTTGGGATCTACGGCCACCGGCGGATTGGTGCCGTCGCCCGGGGTGATAATCCAACCCGGCTGGGTACCGGTCCGATAGGTCTGACCACCAACCTTGGGAGAAGTTTCGCCTTCCACGAAGCAACCCCAGATAAAGCCGTCTTGATAAATCACATTCGCCGTACCACGCGGATAAATACCACCGCCATCGCCGCCCGGGGTAATACCGGAGGTGCCGTCGTGGTACATCCAGTAAGTCCAATTACCAACATTTGTTACCGTACGAGTCGGTCCATCGGCCAAGGTTTTATCCAACGACAATTGGCTACGGGCATTGGCCGGCTCTTTTGCGTTTACTCCTACCAGGAGAAAAAGCAACAATCCTATTGTCACCAATGTAAATATTTTATATG
>JAJRXE010000258.1 GCA_024276455.1 Calditrichota bacterium | reverse complement strand
TAAACCGGGTTATCGGAAATTTCCATGTCGGTTGGCGGGGAGCCCAGCAGCGCATTCTGGAAAAAGGATTCGAATTAATGACCCTTACCTACGGTTCCCGGCCGGAACATCTGGTGGTGGTGGTCAGTCCCCTGATTCGTGAGTGTTGTTATCAGGTCGGACCCGAATTTCTGGAGAAATTTCCCGGGAAATACGTTTTTCAGCGAGGTGGATTTCACAATCAGGGTCCCTGGTTCCTGGATTTACCACAAATTATATTAGACCAGCTCTCCGAACTGGGCGTTCAAGATGCTCATATCGATATGTCGCAGCATTGTACCCACTGCAGCAATTTACAGTTTCCCTCCCACCGTCGTAATCAAACCGTGAATCGGATGTTGAATTTGATTAAAATAAAGGAGAAAGCGTAATGGTTCGGAAGGCTCTGTTGCTGTGTTTTCTTTTTGCTTTCCCTATTTCCCTTTTGGGACAGGAATATTTTCAAACCAATTCAAAATATGTGAACTTCACCATTGAACGGGTCCCTCTTATTGCAGGAGGATATTTTTTGCAACCCGGTCTGGCATTAGAAGCCGGTGTGGGATTTGCCTTCAATGGGGAGCAGGATAGCGATGGAATCAGTGTGCGGTTGGAATTGGACAAATATTTCCGCAACACCCAACTAACTCCTTTTGCCGGCGGATTCCTGCGCTTCGACATTAATCCCAATGCGATTGGAGAGACCTATTGGGAAGGTTCCCGGATGATTATTGGCGCCCATGCCGGTTTGCAATATTTTCTGTTAAAGCAGTTGGCATTGGCGGGCCGCCTCGGATTGGAGTTGAAGTTAAATTCCCCGAAGAATGGCAACGATTCCACCGCGTTTTCTACCTTTACTTCCGGCCTTTCCATCCGTTTTTATTTTTAAGAGGGAATATCGGTTGAATCCACCGGAGGGTTGAACCGAAAAACTTGTAAGGAAAATTAATAAACGAAGGAAATGTTAATGGATATCTGGAAAGCGGTGATATTAGGCGTTATTCAGGGGTTGGCGGAGTTTCTACCGATCAGTAGCTCGGGCCATCTGGTTCTGGCGGAAAAAATACTGAACTTTACCATGGGTGGTTTGGCATTCGAGGTGTTTTTACATTTCGGGACTCTCCTGGCGGTTGTCTGGGTTTTTCGAAAAGATCTCTGGAAAATGGTGCTGGCTCTGCCCGACATTTTTCGCGTTTTTCGGAAAAATCCCGGAATTTCGGAAGAGCAAAAAAGTTACGCCCTGCTGATCTGGTATCTTTTCCTGGGAAGCATTCCCGCCGCCTTTATTGGTTTATTGTTTGAATCCCAGGTGGAACAGTTGTTTGAAAGTGCGCTTCTCGTTTTGTTCATGCTTTTTGTCACGGGATTAATTATGTGGAGTTCGCGTTACACTCGTGAATCGGGTACACAACTGACAGTGGGGCGCTCTTTGTTAATTGGAACCGCTCAGGCGTTGGCCATTATCCCCGGAATATCCCGTTCCGGCTCCACCATTGTCAGCGGATTGTGGATGGGAATCCCGCGGGACCTGGTAGCGCGGTATTCATTTTTACTTTCCGTGCCGGTTATTTTTGGAGCTACCGTTATTAAATTTAAAGATCTGTTGCACAACCCTTTGCCGCACAGTCAACTGCTGGGCATTGCCCTGGGTACCGCGGCTTCGGCAGTTTCCGGATATTTTGCCATTATCTGGCTCCTGGATTTAATCCGCCGGCAAAAACTGGAATGGTTTGGAGTTTATTGCATGGCGATCAGCATTCTGGGATTAACATTAATTTACCTGTTTTAATACCTTTTCCTCATCCAGAGGGAAATACAATCGAAATTAAGCCGCATCTGTCGGCACGTTACAATATTCATTTTTATTACTCTTCGGTTTAACATCCCCAATAAAAAGAATTCGCAATCAGTTGCCCGCTGGATTCCTTCCCTTATTCGCACCTTTCTTTACGGCTCGAGCGATGCCCTCCAGCTCCATTTACTCCGCTTTTCCTGTTGAACAACCCCTGTACTTTTTTTCGACACTGTTGAAATGCTGGAAGAGTGACGAAAAACAATTCATCTGGCTTACGGCGCATTTTTAGTGCGTATGTGTAACCCCAATAAAAACAACGTAGAAAAAAATGGCACGCTATTTGTCTTAATATAATTGAAGAAACGATGTCAAGGATGAGGAAAAAGTGTTAACTGAACACGTCATAAGTTACCACAAAAAAATAACCAAACTAAGGAGGGTTTAATAATGGGTCAGCAGCAACTTCTGCTCATCGTTTTAGGGATCATCATCGTCGGTATTGCCATTGCCGTGGGCGTTACCATGTTTCAGAGTAGTGCGGTGGATACCAATCGCCAGGCAATGATTGGCGATCTGGCAAATTTGGCAGCCAAAGCGCAGCGGTTTTATCGTACGCCGAGCGCCCTGGGTGGCGGATCCCAAAGCTTTAATGGTTTTTATCTCAGCCCGGTGGATACCGGGAATGCCAATGGCAGCTACAGCGTCACGGCAACCAAACCCAGCGGAACCAGTTATGTTGCCGGAAGCACCACCGCCATTTCTTCCGATGTGGATTCCATCTACATTGTAGGGTGCGGCAAGGAGATCGGGGATGACGGTTCCAACAAGGTCAAAGCCTATGTGACGGTCACAGCAACGAGTATTAATACCACCATTCTTAATTAAAACTGTTAAAGTGTCCTAAGGCGGAGCATTGTAGCCAATACTCCGCCTTTTCTTTAATCAATTGAAAACAATAAAAACAGATCGACAATGCTATGCCAGACTACAGGTTCGCGGGAACAACAGCAACGGGTCGGCCGGTTCAGGGGGTCATAACCGCCGACAATTACAGCGAGGCGAAGAAGAAAATTCGCCATTTGGCGAGTCAACATAAAGTCAAAGTAAATCGCATTCAAAAACGCAAGACCTTCGTTTACAAAATTCAGAAAAATGGTGAAAAACCTGTAACTGGTGAGCAAAAAGCATTTACCAAAGAGGAAGTTCAGAGAGCCTTAGAAAAATTAGGCTACAAAGTCATCCGCGTCCAACCTAAACTCATTGATTTCAAATTAAAACCGCCCACCACCGATGTGGTGACTTTCGTACGGGTCAGCGCCGACCTGTTGCGGGAAAAATTGCCGTTTAATGAAGTGTTGCAGTTACTCATTAATGATGTACAAAATCCGACCTTGCGGGAAGCGGTGCGCGAGATTAATAACGACCTGCGCCAGGGAAAGGACAGCGAAGAGGCATTTATTAAGCAGGAGAAAGCGCTGGGAAAATTTACCGCTCGCATGCTGGGATTGGGATCGAAAAGTGGGAATATGGCGACCATCTACGAAAGCACGGCGCGCTTCTTAGAGAGAAACGCCGAATTCCGTAAAAATTTACGCAGCGCTCTAATTATGCCGCTGTTTACTCTTTTGATTCTCTTTGGGGCGGTCATTTTCTACGTCGCTTACATTTTTCCCGAAACAGCCAAACTGTTTCAAAAATTGGGCACTGAATTGCCCCCCATGACGACCGCTACGTTAAAACTTAGCGACTTCCTGGTGGCCAATATGGGCGTCTTAACCGTATCATTTCTGGTGGTCGTGTTGGGATTTGTCTATTTCATTAACACACCCAGAGGTAAGTATCTGAAAGATAAGTACATTTTTAAAATTCCGGTCATCGGAAATTTAATCCATAAAACGGTGATCGAGATTTTTTGCCGGGTGTTTTACGCATTGTACAGTGGTTCGGGCGAGAATGTTGAAGCGATTCGTTTGGCGGCGGAGGCGACCGGAAATAAATATTTTGAGAATCAGATCAAGAACATTGCCATTCCCATTATGCTGAATCAGGGCAAGGGGTTGGTAGAAGGATTTGAAGCGGCGGGCGTATTCACCAAAACCGCCCTGGCGCGTTTCCATTCCGGAGCGGAAACCGGAACAGTGAAAAAAACCGCCCTTCAAATTGCTAATTATTACGAAAAAGAGACGGTTTATAAGCTGAAAAACACCGTCGAGTTTATTCAACTGATTATTGCCATGATTATCATGGTGGTAATGACGGCGTTAACGTTGGTTTCTTCGGAAACTGCTCTTATTAAGCCAAAATCGCCTTTTGGATAATGTATGCGAGGAAAATGGGGAGTTTTGAGAAGGGGTAATTTGCAGGAGTCAGCATGGCCACGGTAATGGACATCACCGATAAATTAGGTTACTATCTACTTAAAAAAGGAGTCGTGGATTTTCCCACTCTGGAGCGAGCTCTGCGATTGAAGGAAAAGGAAGATCCGAGTCACCGACGGAGTTTGGCGCAGATTTTGGTGCAGGAATTCCAGGTCGATCACGATAGTGTCTTCCGGGAAGTTGCCAATTTATATGGTTTTCGCCAACTGAAATTGTCTGTCGAGGATCTCCCCGAGCATCGTTTAGAATTCATGCGCAAAATGCTGGAACCGTTACCGGAGTCGCTCCGCGTGATTATGGAAGAAGATAAAATCGTGGTTTACAAATACGACGAGTCGGTGCCCTACAAATTAATCATTCTCGCGGCTGACCCCATTAATAAAAACATTCCGGTCATTGCTCGGGCGATTGGGGCCAAACGCTACGAGGTTTTTTATGTCCCGTTGAACCAATTAAGTGCAATTATCGATCGGGTCTTCCCTCAGGAAAATGAATTTCTGAAAGTATTGGAAGACTCTTCTTTGGAAATTAACGATGAGGAAGTGGACGAGGAAGCGGCTCTGGACGAAGAAGCCATCGATAACGAAATCAACAAGAGTTTGTTGGTAAATCTGGTTGAGGGCATGTTGATCGAGGCTGTCCGTAAAGGAGCCAGCGATATTCACATTGTGCCCCGGGGGAAGCGTAGTTCGGAAATTCTTTTTCGCATCGACGGGAAATTGCGCACCTGGCATATCCAGGAAGGGGTGCGTCCGGAGGCCATGACCGCCGTGGTGAAGGATCGTTCCCGCAATATCGACCGCTTCGAACGCGAAACCGCGCAAGATGGTTTCATCCAAAGGAAAATCGACGGACACATGATTCGCTTTCGGGTGTCTGTGTTGCCAATTGTGGGGAAGGAATTTCAATACAAATACGAAAGTATTGTCATCCGAATTCTGGATGACCGCAAGGTGATTACCGACCTCGACAAGTTGGGATTTGGCGGAAAGGCGAAAGAGTTTTTTATCAAAGCCATTTCCAAACCCCAGGGAATGATTATTGTGACAGGTCCCACCGGGAGCGGTAAATCCACCACCTTGATTGCGGCTCTGAGTTACATTATGAATCCCGAAATTAATGTACTCACCGTGGAAGATCCGGTGTAATACATTATTCCCGGGGCGCGGCAGATCAAGATTGGACCAAAGAACGATTTCGAACAGGCATTGCGGGCAATTCTTCGGCACGATCCGGATGTGGTGATGGTGGGAGAGATTCGTGATAAGGAAACCGCCGAAACCGCCATCAAATTAGCCAACACCGGACATCTGACATTTTCCACCCTGCACACAAATGATGCTCCCAGTGCCATTTCGCGTCTGTATAAAATGGGAATCGAGACGTTTCTGATTGCTTACGCCATTAACATTATTATTGCTCAGCGCTTAATGCGGCGATTGTGCGATAAATGCAAACGTCCGATTGAGGATTTGGATCCGGCCCTGCCTCTGGGGCTCGGTTTCACGGAAGAAGAGGTTGAGAAGACCACGTTTTACGAGGCGGTGGGATGCGACAAATGTCATAACGGCTACAAAGGCCGGATTGCCATTCACGAAGCGCTGTATTTTTCGAAAGAGATTCGTAAGCTCATTTTTAACACCGGTTCGGATATTAACGAAGAGCTGATTCGCCAGCAAGCGATTAAGGAAGGGATGTTAACCCTGCGCGATGCCGCCCGGGAACGGGTGTTACAAGGAATTACTTCTCTGGAAGAAGTCGCCAGGGTAACCACGGACGATTAGAAAGGGAGTTTAAACATGCAAGGAGGGCAAACATTACTCACCATTGGTGCATTGATGCTTTTCTCTTTTGCGATTTTAAACATCAATCGCTCTCTGGGTGAGAATGATATCGATCTGGCACAGAATCGTTATCGTCTGGAAGCCCTTTCCCTTTTAACCTCCCGGATCGAAGAAGCCTCG
>JAJRXE010000257.1 GCA_024276455.1 Calditrichota bacterium | reverse complement strand
GAGCGAGGTGCAGGCAGAGGTAATTGAAGAGGATCTGCAACGGGGGTTAAGAGTTGGTACTCCGGTTGTTCTTTTCCGGAAAGATGGCACCCCGCTGGAAAGCACCGTACGGGAGATCGCTCCGCAGGCAAGCGGACCTTCTCGCACTTTTATCGTGAAAGTGCCGGTGCCGGTGTTGAATAATTCGGAATGGCGAAAAGGAGAATCGGTGCGAATGGAATTTGTGCTGAAAACGGCTCCCGAGGCGGTGGCCGTGCCGGTGGAAGCGCTTGCCGACCGTGATGGGCAGCCCCACATTTTCCTTATTCGAGATGGCAAGGCCTTCCGCCAGGACGTGCAGGTTGGCATCCAGCAGGGAAATCTGGTGCAGGTGAAGTTCCCTTACAATGGTCAGGACGAAGTGGCCCTTACCAATCTGGGACTCCTGAAAGATAGTGTTCCGGTGTTTACCGTCGAAACAGGGGAGAATGTACGATGACGTTACCACGTTTTGCTTTACAGAATAGATATACGATTTACGCCTTATCGATTGCCGCAATCATTTTTGGGGTGCTGGCCTATCTGAGTTTACCGATTCAGCTATTCCCGGACACCGCCCCGCCACTGGTGAACGTGCTGACTCCCTATCCCGGGGCGGCGGCCAAGGACGTGGCGGATCTGGTGTCCGACCCCATCGAAACCGAATGTGCCGCCCTGGAAGGGGTGCACAAGGTAACCTCCACCTCGCAAGACGGACTCTCGCTGGTGGCAGTGGAATTTAATTACGATCGCGATGTGGACATTGCTGCGGTGGATGTTCAGAATGCCATTTCCCGAATTCGCTCTAAATTACCGCGGGAAATCGGTGAACCGCAGGTGCTGAAATTTTCGACCAGCGATCGTCCGGTGTTAACCATGGGGCTGACCGGCGAGAATCTGGTAGAAGTGCGACGTTTGGCCGAAGACATCCTGGCGCCGGAACTGCAGCGGGTGCCTGGGGTGGCTCTGGTGGATGTGTTTGGCGGTCACCAGCCGGAAATCTCCGTCCAGGTGGATCGTGACAAACTGGAGGCGTATCGTCTGCGTTTACCAATGGTGGTGGAGGCTATTACCACTCACAATGTCAGCTTGCCGGCCGGACAAATTCGCAGCGAGGGACGCCAGTACAGCTTTCGGGTGGACGAACGCAGTCGGACGCCGGAAGATATTCGAAATATTGTACTGACCACCCCGGCGGGAAAACGAATTCGTGTTGGAGACATCGCCACGGTGCGCGAAGGAAGTGCGGAAGACCTCTCTCGTTTCCACGTAAATGGCAAACCCGCCATTGCCATGCAGATTTTCAAACAGGATGACGCCAATACCGTGGATGTGGTCGAAAAAGCGCAACAGAAATTTGCCGAACTGCAAAAACGGTACCCGCACATTAAAATGATTGAGGCCGAAGAGTCCGCTTCCTTTACCCGGCAGGTGGTAAACAATATGTTTGGCAGTGTGTGGCAGGCATTGTTGCTGGCAGCCATCATTATTTTCCTTTTTCTCTCCAGTTTTCGGCGAGGTCTGGTGGTGTCGGTTTCCATGCCAATGTCCTTTTTGCTGACCTTTGCTGGAATGAAATTGTTCGGCATTGAAGTGAACCTGGTTACCCTGACCGCCATCATTCTTTCGGTGGGAATGGTGGTGGACGCTTCGGTGGTTATTCTGGAAAATATTACTCGTCGTTATCACGAAGAAAAATTAACCCCGGCCCAGGCCGCTCTGGCCGGTGCTGAGGAAATTCAGTTTGCCGTAATCGCCGGAAACGCCACCACCTTGGTGGTGTTGGTACCGTTGCTGTTCCTGTACGGTTTTACCGGCAAAACTTTTGGTCCTCTGGCCAGTACCCTCATCATTGCCTTTTTGGGATCTCTTTTGGTCTCTTTAACCTTGGTTCCCATTTTAACCGAGTTAGTGACCAAAGAAGGTGGAAAACTGGAAGAGGTCGCTCGAAAAATTTCGGCTCCCTGGAACCGTGCAATGGAAAAACTGCGCAGTTTCTACATTACCCTGTTAACCTGGAGTTTGAAGCGAAGCTATGTGATTTTTGTGACCGCCATATTACTGTTTGTGATGGGACTGGGATTGCTGCGTTATCTGGGAATGGAACTGCTGCCGAAAATGGACGGGGGCACCAGTTTTGTGACTGTGGAAACGCCTTCCGGATCTTCTCTGGATGAGACCGAAGCGGTGGTGAAGGAAGTGGAACAAATTATTTTAGCCGAGCCGGAAGTGGAGCGAGTTTCCACCCAGATTGGTTTTGAACCGGGCATGCACTCCTTTGGTGGTGGGGGAGTCCAGGGGCCCACCAATGCCTTTATTTCGATTACTCTGACGCCGCGAACCGAACGCAAAGAAACCATCTGGCAAATTCAGGACCGCTTGCGAGACAAAATAGCCCAGATTCCCAACATCCAAA
Organism: Calditrichota bacterium; assembly: GCA_024276455.1. Taxonomy (GTDB): domain Bacteria; phylum Calditrichota; class Calditrichia; order RBG-13-44-9; family RBG-13-44-9; genus JAJRXE01. The sequence continues at coordinate 8,353 of JAJRXE010000257.1, read as the reverse complement.
ATTACGTGGTGCGGGAGTCCGGTGCCACTGCCAAAGTAACCACCGCCGCTTCCATTGTGGTCAGTGTCCGGGGCGAGGATGAATTAGTTCTGAATAAATTGGGAGATCAGATTCTGGCGAAAGTAAGAGAAGTACCCGGCGTGGTGAACCCTTACCGAAGCTGGCGAATGGACCAACGGAGCGTGCTGCTTTCGGTGGATGAGGAGCGGGCACGGGAGTTGGGCTTGCCGCCGGCAGCGGTGGCGCGCGAACTGGTGCAGTCTCTCGATGGCATTCCGGCCGGGATCCTGCGGGGACCACTGGGCGAAGATACTCCTATTCGGGTACGCTACAGCAAAACCTTCCGGGAATTCGAGCAGGACGCTTACCAGGTGCGGTCAGTCTCGCCGCGGGACGGCAGGGTATTCCCCGTGGGCGCGGTGACCACCGGCAAAGAGGTGAATGTTCAGGGATTGGTGACCCGCGAAAATCTGGAACCGACCCTGCAAATTCTGGCCTTACATCAGGATCGGCCCCTGAACTTTGTAACCGCCGATGTGGAAAAAGCAGTCAATCAAATTGTGGTGCCCCAGGGATACACGATTCGTTTCGAAGGAGAAAATCAAGATATGGCCGAATCACGGGGCGAGCTCATGGGCGCCCTGGGAATCGCCGTGATTGCTATTTACCTGCTTCTGGTGGCGCAGTTCCGTTCCTGGGTGCACCCCATCACGGTTATGATGGCTATTCCTCTCAGCTTAATCGGGGTGTCGGTGGCGCTGCTGATTGCCGGAAAGTCGGTTTCCATGCCGGTGATGGTGGGACTCATTCTCCTGGTAGGAATTGTCGTCAATAATTCAATTATTCTCATTGATTTTATTCGGCAAAGACGGGAAGCCGGGGAAGTCCGGGAGAAAGCCATTATCGATTCGGTGGCTACCCGTTTCCGTCCCATTATGATGACCTCATTCTCGACCATTGTGGGAATGATTCCCCTGGCCCTGGAATGGGCGCTGGGAGCGGAACGGTTTAGTCCCCTGGCCATCGCGGTAATCGGTGGAATGACCGCGGCAACCTTTTTGACCATGTTGGTGATTCCGGTACTTTACAATTCTTTTGATGAATTGGGAAGCCGGTTGAGGGGAAAGAAAGCCCGGTGATTGCGTACAATGAGAAGGAAAGAAATGCCGGATTTCGGAAGGAATCCGGCGAACAAATGGTTGTCTGAAGGCGTTGGAAGTTTTTAGAATTGATGATTACCGGGTTTAAATTACGATCTGTATTTCGATTGGAAAAAAGGAAATCATGTTAGGAGAAATTCATGTCCAGAGTTAGCACAGAGATTCGCCAGGAACAAATAATCGAGGAAGCCATCAAAATTATTCACCAGAAGGGGTATTCCGGACTTTCCATTCGCGAGTTGGCTCACAATGTGGGAATCTCGGAGCCAGCCATTTACCGGCATTTTCGAAGTAAAGAAGATATTATTTTGGGAATTCTTGAGCGAATGAACCGTTTCGGGGATTATTTGCGGCGGGAGTTAGAAATGATTCCGGAGGCCCGAAAAAAAATAGAGAAGTTGATTGAGATGCATCTGGATTTCCTGGAAAAAAATCCCCAGATGACGTCGGTGCTTTTCTCCGAAGAAATTTTTGAACCACGGGAAGGGATTCAGCAGAAGTTGAAAGAGATTATTCGGAATCGCCAGAATTTTCTCAATCAAATCATTGAGGAAGCCCGGAAAGAAAACCGGATTTTAGATATTGCGACGGAAGAGTTGAGTACCATGATTCTTGGCTATATTCGCATGGTGGTGTTAGAATGGCGAATGGAAAATTTCAGCTTTTCTCTGCGGGAACGGGGAAAACATATGATTCGCGCGTTAATGAGCGTTGTTTTCATCCAATAGGGAAGATGAGATGTTTTACAATTGCCGAAAACAGGAGCGGGAGATGATTAAAGAAAAAATGGAAAAATTTTACATTAAAAGTGAGTGATCGTTAACTAATTTAAGCGCTTGCGCGCCTTTGGTCGCTTCCGTGGGGTAAGTCAATGGATCGAGAAAAAGTATGTTAAAAGGTGATTAAAATGTGGTTCATCGAGCGAATTACCGGTTGGTTCCCGGATGGTGCCAAACCAAAACCCACCTGGGTGGGTTTTACGCTGAAAACGTTAACGTCCTTGCCGTATGCCTTAAAATACCGTTGGGAAACCATGCGTCAGTTTTACATCATGGGAAATCAGGCAATTCCTCTGGTGGTGGTCGCCTCGATGTTTGTGAGCATGGTTTTAGGACTGGAGTGGGGTAAAAAACTGGAACCCTTCGGAGCGAAACTCATGCTGGGACGCATGGTGAGTATTTCGGTAATTCGCGAAATTGGACCCATGATTACTGGTTTAATGGTTGCCGGGAGAACCGGGGCAAAGATTGTGTCCGAAATCGGAAATATGGTGCTCACTGAGCAGATCGATGCGCTCCGGGCCTTTGGTACCGACCCGGTGAAACGGCTCATTGTGCCCCGGGTGTTTGCCTCCATCATGGTAATGATTCCGTTAACCGTGCTCTCCGATGCTTTTGGTATCATTGCCGGCTGGTTTGCCTCGGTGGTCTGGATGGGCATCGACTCCGAATTTTTCTGGTTGTCCATGCGAGACGGCCTTTTTATGAAAGACCTCTTCATCGGATTCCTTAAACCGCCTTTCTACGGATTCCTCATTGGACTCATCAGCGGATATTATGGGTACACGATTCAGGGGGGTGCGGAAGGCATGGGTCGGGCGGCAACCAAAACGGTTATGTACGCTTCTCTGGGCGTTCTGATCATGGATTTTGTTCTCACAAAAATTATTCTGTCATTTTATTAGGAGCACAGAAATGATTGAATTTAAAAACGTGTCGCTGCAATTGGGCGGAAGGGGTATTTTAAGAAATGTCTCCTTTCGAGTAGAAAAAGGCCAATCGGTATTATTAGCCGGCAATAGCGGGGTGGGGAAGAGCACCATTTTAAAATTGATTCTGGGCCTCATTAAACCGACCGAAGGTAGTATTCGCGTACTGGGGCAGGAAATATCGCATTTGCCGGAAAAGAGGTTGCTCCAAATCCGCCAGCAATGCGGCATGGTGTTCCAGGAAGGTGCCTTGTTTGATTCGCTTACCATCGAGGAAAATGTTGGATTCTTTTTAAGAGAAAATAAGAAATTCACTGCCGAACAGGTTTTCCACAAAGTGGTAGAGATCTTGGAATATTTAGGACTGGAACAGTATCTTCACTACTACCCTTCTCAGTTAAGCGGTGGTATGAAAAAGCGGGTGGCCATCGCGCGAGCAATTATTGCCAACCCCTCTATCCTTTTGTACGATGAGCCGACTGCCGGTCTGGATCCCATTTCTGCCAACCGGGTGGTGGAGTTAATCGATGATTTACGCACCCGCATGAGCGTCACGTCGGTGATTGTGAGTCACGAAATACACTATTTCCTGGATGTGGTGGATCGCATGATTCTTTTAAAAGAAGGAACCATTTTCTACGATGGGGTTCCGCAACTCAATCTTTTCGCAAATGCCAACCCGTCGAAAGCAAAATATAAAATTAACAATGGAGAACGCCTGTATGGAATTATCTAATAAAAACAATCAGTTGAAAGTAAGCGTTTTTCTTATGATGGGGCTTTCCATATTTTTGCTGGCGTTTATTTTTTTCATGGTAGGCTCAAATCAAAAAATGTTTGACGCCAAATATTCCCTGTACATGTTTTTACCCAATATCGAAAGTTTAAATCCCGGAGCGTTTGTAACCCTCTCCGGTTTAAAAGTGGGGGTGGTGGGTGAATTAAAATTCACCACCCGAAATAATCAGCAGGGCATTTTGATTGAATTGAAAATTGACAAAGATTACGCCCGACGGATTACCGCTTCGTCTAAAGCGGTGGTCAAAACAATGGGGATTCTTGGAGACAAGTATGTGGATATTTCTCTGGGAAATCCCACCGAGCCTCCGCTTCGGGCAGGGATGTTTATTCGAAGCGAGCCTCCCGTTAATGCGAATGAATTATTTGCCGATGCGGCAGCCGCTTTAACTGATTTGAGGGGATTGCTGACCAATTTCCATGCGCTTAGTAATCGGGTGGTGGATGGCCAGGGAATTGTGGGAAGTATGCTGGTCGATCGCGAAAGTGGAAAAAATTTGATCGAAATCATCCGCAACTTAAAAGCGATGACCCAAAATCTGGTTCAGGGACAGGGCAATCTGGGTAAAGCTTTGCAGGATACGGCGTTCTACGCTTCTCTGGTAAGTACCTCTCGGAAACTTGAAATGATTACCACCCGAATTGAAAAAGGAAAAGGGACGGTGGGAAAACTGCTTGCGGATACCACCCTCTATGTAAATGTCAAACGGATTTCTGCCCGCACAGACTCTCTCCTGCAAAAACTGCAAGGTAATGGTACTGTAGGACGCCTGCTGAGTGACGAGGAGCTTTACAATGAATTGCTGCAGTTAACCCGCGAGGTCAAAGTTTTAACCAGAGATTTACAGGAAAACCCGGGAAAATATGTTTCATTCAGCATTTTTTAAGAAAAGAAAACCGACCTGTCTTAATTGAAGGGAGAAGCTGGTGGAAGAAAAAAAGAAAGTGTTAATATTGAATTCCTACCATCATATTGGTGGGGCGGAAAAATTCATAATAGGGTTGGCGATTGGTTTGAAGGAAAAAGGGTGGGAGGTGTATCTTGCTCTACGTCAGGGGAGCGATTTTGTTCAGGAGGCGCACCGTTTTAGTCTTCCGGTTTGGGTGCTCCCGATGAAGGCCGATTTCGATCTTTCCTCACTGAAAATTCTGATCCACCTGCATCGACAGTACCACTTCGACCTGATTCTCTCTACGGATGAACGTAGTGCCCGCATCGGGGGAATTTTTTCCCGCCTGCATTCCAGATTGCCCCATGTTGCCCGGCTGAGGACCGTGTGGGATGCCCACACGGTCGAAAAATTTTCCCGTAGACTGCGGTACCGATTAAGCTATGCCTTGTTAATCGATTTAATTGTTACCAATTCCTCCGCGGCCGAGCGGGATCTGATTCAACATTATTGGTTACCACCCAAAAAGGTGAAGGTGATCTACAACGGAATCAATTTACCACATATCCTCAGTCACCATCTGGTTCGGGGACACTTCCGGGAAGAGCTGCAGCTTCCGGAAAACGCCTTTGTCATTTCGCTGGTGGGGCGCATTGCTCCGCCCAAAAACCAGCTGGAAGCGATTGAAGTTGCAGAACTGCTTTTTCAGAATTTCCCGGACATTTACCTTTTGCTGGTTGGGCAACCGGTCGATAACGCGTATTTCCAAAAAGTGGTAAAAAGACGAAATGACTCCCCATTTAAGGATCGAATTTTCGTTCTCGGACACCGAAATGACATTTCGCAGCTGTTATTGGACACCAATGTGTTATTGTCGACTTCGGTGGCAGAGGGATTGCCGAATGTGATGATTGAGGCCGGATTTTTAGGAAAACCCGTAGTAGGTCGCGATGTAAATGGAAACAGGGAAATTATTTCTAACGGCATCAACGGGTACTTGTTGCCGGAAGAGGCGGACGCTGAGGCGTTTGCCGAAGCGATTCTCCGAATTTATATGAATCCTCAGCTGGCAGAAAAAATGGGACGAAACGGTCAAAAAATAGTGCAGGAAAAATTCTCGTTTGAACGAATGGTAGAACACTATCACCGGATTTTTCGTTTACTCCTGAATGCCGAGCCTGGCGATTTGCTTTACCGATACGGTGTTTAAACACGAGCCGGAAACGCGATTTGTCTAAAATTTCACACCTACCCAGCGCATTCTCAAATTTTAAATGACTAAATAATCATATGATTTTTGACGACAATAATTATTTTTTTGTTGACCTGAATTAGAGAATTTTTTTACTTTATTGTAAATTTACCAATAAACATAGCCTTGGAGGAACCATGCGACCTCTTTCGACCTTTTTAGTGGCAGCATTTTGGGTTTTCCTGCTGGTTAATCTGAGTTCAGCTTCCCAACATCCGCGGGTGGAATTGCTGGATGAACAGGGAAATAATGTAATTGAAATGGCCAAGAAGCAGGGGAAGACCTTAGTCTTAAATGGAGCGACTTATTATCTGGGGGCACCCTACAGTCCTAAGCAAACCTGCGGTGCTTGTCACGATTACGACGCTATTACCCGTGCTTACCATTTTCAGATTGGTGCAACGGATATGGGAGATGATTGGGGAGAACGGCATCCGGAATTTCACTACCAATATTTACGAAGTAGTGGCCAGTTTGGCTTCTGGTGACCTCCTTCTTACCGCCAGTTGGCGGCTAAGAAAAACGAGAGTCAGCTAACGTTTGATATAGGAACCCCGGAAGAAGTTACTACGTGTGCCTCCTGCCACCCGGGAGGTGGACCGTACGAATACGATCGGGAAGGAAATCGGCTGGATGCGGTGGATCCGGCAACCGTTCCGCCCCTGGATGGAGACTATTACGCTTACACAGCGGACGAAGTGGCCCGGGGCACCTGGGACAAACCCCATCGTTTCGATTGGCGAAAGAGCGGTTCCCTGGAGGCCGACTGTATGGCCTGCCACCTCGATCCCGATGCCAAACGCATAACCGACGCCACCGGCATTAAACCTTTCGCCTACAACCCCAGAATCCGAATCTTTGCCCGCCGGGTGAAGGGCAAGGTGCAGGAAGTGTCTCTGGGTATTTACCCGGGAAAAGGGTGGGAATCGGCCTTTACTTACTTTGATCCGCTGGACCGAAGCGGTATTCAATACACGGAAAATAAGTTCTACACCGATCTGGAAAATCCCCAGGCCGAGGCTCGTAACTACATGCGCGCTCCTTATGTGGAAGGCGAGGGGACACCTTATTCCTGGTTGGCTGCCAAACGGAAATTTTTAGGTCATTTCTTCCGGTGGGCACCCGCTGCGGCGTTAATGGGCTGGGACAACAACCAGGATGGCTACCCGGTTACTTACGTGAAACTGGTTAAAGAAGGAAACGAATTCGTTCCCCGGGTGTACTATCAGGCTTCGGAATTCGACGCGGACGGGACAATTGAAATTCCCCTCTTAAGTATTCGCGAAAGCGAAAATGGGGAACAAAAATGGACCCGGGTGTGCGGGCGGTGCCATGTGGGTATTAAAGATCCGTTAAACGGCAGCATGGCAGTGCGTACCTGGGGAATTGGGATGAAAGCGGACATCGTGAAGCGGGGAGAGGTCTGGAATTTAAATCCCCAGAGTGAGCAGGACATTGGCTACGATGTGCACGCGGCAGCCGGTTTGGAATGCACGAGCTGCCACGCCCGTACGAAGCCCGACAGCGTGACCTGGGAAGACTACGTGGTGGCGCCGGATCACAACTTCCTGAAAGGGCACGATTCCGGAAATACGGTGCGAGAAGACCTGGACAACAATCCGCCTCCCAAAAACTGTTACTACTGCCATCTGGAAGCGGAAGAGGGACCTGATCCCACCGAAGGGCATGAAACCGTTTTCGGCAGTGCAGCCGAAACGCATATTAAAGAAATTGCCTGCCAGACCTGTCACATTCCGGAGGTGCGTTACTGGTCGTTCCGCACTTTCGATTATTCCCTGGGATTCAGCCAGAACTTCGATAATCGCCATTTTCCGGGTCCGGATGGCAAACCCATGGCGGTGCAGATGGCGCCTTATTACGGACCGATTCCGTTTTACGGAATGGGAAACGTGAGCTGGCTGGTGGGCAATCGGAAAACCGGAAATTCGGAGACCGATTTTCTGGCCCCGGTGGCTTACATGGATCCCGAACGCCCGAACGATCTTTACGGTCAGATGTACCAGAAAATGACCAGAAAGAAAGATTTTACCTGGACCCCGCCGCTTTATTATTGGAAGGGGTTGCGCGGCAATCAGATCATGATTGGCAATCCCATTACGGTAATCACCTGGTTCGATAAAACCCTGAAGAAAATTCTTTACGCACGGGAATTGAATGCGGCGGTGAAAAAGATTGCTCCCTCGAAGAATGGCCAGATGTACGCCGAACTCATCACCGGAGAAAAAATTTACGACAAAACCGGCTTTATGGGGCATCCGGATATGAAACCGGAAATTAGCACCCTGGATGACGTACGCAAAATGCGCAATGCTCTGCAGAAAGTCCTGCGGAAAGAAGGGGAGAAAAATCCCGATCCGGTGCTTTACATTGCCGCCCATTATTTCAAGATTTCTCACAATGTGCTGCCGGCCGACCAGGCTCTGGGCGCCAACGGAACCTGCACCAGTTGCCATGGGAAAAACGGAAGAGCGGAAGATCGGATTCTGACCTTTGCCCCCAACAGCATTGAAGGATTTCAGAAAGG
>JAJRXE010000256.1 GCA_024276455.1 Calditrichota bacterium | reverse complement strand
TCCCTCGGCAGTAAAACGCTTACAGGCTTTAACGCCATCGGGAGTCATGGGAACTTTAATAACAATGTTTTCGGCCAGTTTAGCCAATTCGCGGCCTTCTTTCACCATGCCTTCCGTATCGGTGGCAATGACCTCGGCGCTCACCGGACCGGGAACAATGCGGCAAATTTCTTGCAAAATTTCCACCGGATCGCCGGGTTCGCGGGAAATCAGAGTTGGGTTGGTGGTCACCCCGTCCAGCACTCCCATATCCATTGCTTCCCGAATTTCGTCCAGGTTAGCCGTATCAATAAAAAATTTCATCTTTCGAACCTCCGTATTTTCCGACATTTGGTCACTATTATTCCAAATTTAATAAAAATAATCATCTAAATCCACCTGCGAGGGCGAAAAATCACAATTCCGGCGAATAGACGACCTCTTCCAGAAAGAGTCCGCGTGCCGGAGCGGCCGGACCGGCTTGAGTGCGATCGCGGGAGAGAAGGATTTCTTCAAATTGTTCAAAACGGAAGCGGCCGCGCGCCACATCCACCATGGTGCCTACAAGGGTTCGCACCATGCCGTGCAGAAAACGGTTGGCCACAATGCGGTAAATCAAGAAATCCTTTTCCCGGAACCAGCGCGATTCGTACACCCGGCAAATCTTGGTTTCGCTTTGCGCCGCTACCCGTGCAAATGCTCCGAAATCGTGAGTGCCCACCACCAGATCCGCCAGAGGCTGCAGCAGTTCCGTGTCGAGTTTCTGGAAAATCGTCCAGCAATAATTCCGGTAAATTGCCGTTCGCTCAAACAGAATGTAATACTGGTACACCCGTTTTTTGGCATCGAACCGCGCGTTAAAAGAAAGGGGCGCGTCTTCCGCTTTTTTTACCACCACATCTGCCGGTAAATAGGCATTGAGTCCCATGTAAATGTTCCGTACCGGCAGGGCACTTCGCAGCCGGAAATTCACCACCTGCCCGCGGGCATGAACACCGGCGTCGGTGCGTCCGGCCGCCGTCACCCGTACCGTCTCTCCGGTAAGTTGCTCGATGGCATTCTCCAGGGTTTCCTGCACCGACGGTGCATTCTCCTGCCGTTGCCAACCGTGGTAATTACTCCCGTCGTATTCCACCAATAATCGAATATTACGCTCCGTCGTCATGATTTTATCCACCAAATAACTGAATGGATGGCAACTAAAAACAGCGCCGCCAGAGCATGATTACTCGTAAATAGCGGAATCGGTTGGAAACGGGACGATTCCACCCGGGATTGGAAAGCGGGATACTCCGCCTCCGCCCGTTTCAGCACCTGAACAAAAAAATCGCCTAACCGTTCCCCCAGGTGTTCCAACCCGGCTTTCCATCCCCTACGACCATTTTTTCCTTTTTGGAATTCTCCCCGCAACGTTTTTCCCCGTTCAAAAATAATCGGTAACAAAAAAAAGGCGAACAGGGTAATCTGACCCATTCGAGAGAAAAATTGTAAGAAACGATTCGATTCGGTGGGAATTTTCTGCAGGTAGTAAGCAATTTCTTCTCGGGAGGAAGAATACAATGCCGCGCCAAACACCAGAAACACCAGCAGAATAGTTTCCACCGAAAGTAATGCCTGGTGCAATCCACCGCTGGTCAGGGTCAGCCCCCCGGGAATTTCCCAGAGCACCTTTCCGGTGCCGGGGAAAAGGCGAAAAAGGAACAGCAGCCCCAGAAACAACCCCAGTGAGAAGTAGAGAGAACGGAAGCGCACCAGACGAATTCGCTGAACCTTCACCAGCAGTACCACGCCGAGAATCACAGCCAGATTGTAATACAGAGATCTCAAACTCAGGGCAACCAGCACCACAGCGGCCCCGGCAACCAGTTTGAACAACACATTCAAATTTCTTAAAAGCACCTTTTCGACAACGTTCATTTAACCTGCAAATATAAACAAAACTTGAGGTGTTTCAAAATGCATTAATTCTCTTGAGGCAGGGTGATGCGGACCCATTCGATTTTGCGGGGAGTGGCGCGGGTCACCACAAACTTAATGCCGTTGTACTCAAATTTTTCGTCGCGGCGGGGAATATGCCCCAGGTAATTGAGAATAAACCCGGCCAGGGTTTCGTAATCGCCCCGGGGTAGCGAAATGCCCAGCACTTCTTCCAGCTTGTCCAATTCAATCCGGACATTGACGCTGTACGTTCGCTCGCCGGTTTTCCGAATCAGGCGTTCGATCTCATCGAACTCGTCTTCGATTTCGCCCACCAGCTCTTCCACCAGGTCTTCAATGGTAACCAACCCGGCCGTTCCTCCGTACTCGTCCACCACAATGGCAATGCTGGTGTTGTTTTTGCGGAATTCCGTGAGCAGTTCGGTGCCGGCTTTGGTCTCCGGAACGAACATCACCGGGTGAATAATTTCCTGCAGGGTTTTAGGACGCAGAAAAAGGTCGTTTAAAAAAACAATTCCAATAATGTTGTCCAGATTTTCCCGATACACCGGAATTTTCGTGTGTCCGGATTTGTGAATGACTTCGATGAGTTCCTTGATGGAGGTGTTTTCCGGCACGGCCACGATCTCCGTGCGAGGAATCATGACATCGCGCACTTTCAGGTGACGCAGCCGCAAAATCCGCTGCAAAAATTCCGCTTCGCTCTTCTCCAGATGAGCCCGATTATGGCTTTCCCGAAACAGAATTTCCACGTCGCGCTGGGTGAAAAATTCTTCGTATTCTTTCTCCTGGTAATGGAACAGTTTCAAGAGGAAGCGACTAATCTGATTAACCACCCAGATCATGGGCCAGAACACATAGTAAAAAAACTGCAGGATCGGCGCAATTCGCCGCACGATCCAGTCTGCCAGACTCCGGAAGACCGTTTTGGGAATGATTTCGCCCACCAGAAAGGTGAGAGAGGTAACCATTAACCAAGTGAGTTCCTGCCCTAAATAATTCCGAAAATAGACGGTGGCAAAAGAGGCGAAGGCAACATTGGCGATATTGTTTCCCACCAGCGTGGTGTAAATAAACCGTTCCGGATGCCGGAGGAAATCTGCAATCAGATTGGCAAAGGGCAACTTTTGCCGACGCCAGAGCTCAATTCGCACCCGATTGACGGAGATGAACGCCTGTTCCGTTCCGGCAAAGAAAAAGCTTAATATGAGCGAAACAATGATGACAATTAATTGAAACAATTTCACTTAACTCGTTTTTTTAAGAGGGGCAATATAGTGAGCAATGGAGAAAATGTCAATACTCAAAACAGAGTTTTACCGGCGACCGGAACGGCTCCCGGACTTGAACCGACCCGCCGATTCAATCGGCCTCACAAACCAGAGAAGTCACGTTCCCCTCGCTCCGCCAACGATTTCGTCCCCTCCGCCCATGCCGGGCTTTAAGCCGCAACACCACAAAACACCTGGCCGTGATCTTGAAAAATACCCAAATGCATTTCTCGGTTTCCAAATCCGCCGCAGATGTGTATATTCCAGCGGGTTCTGAAACCGAGGGATTCCGAATGAAACACATGACATT
>JAJRXE010000255.1 GCA_024276455.1 Calditrichota bacterium | reverse complement strand
CGATCGAGAACCGGTGGCGGGGGTGGCACTTTCCGGACGGGACACCAACTCCAGCGATCGAATTTTAAAGGTTCTGCACAGATACGCCCAGGCCCCCATGTTCTCGGGTTCTTCCTGCACCCAGACAAAATGCTTTGCCTTCTGGTAGCGGTCCAGGGTTTTTTCCAGATAGGGTTCCGGCAAGGGGTACAACTGCTCCAGACGCACAATGGCCATATCCTCGCGCTTTTCTTTTTCCCGTTTCTCTAACAGTTCGTAAAAAATTTTGCCGGTGCAAAGAAGTACGGTTTTTACCTTTTCCGGCTGGACGGTTGCATCGTCAATTACTTCCTGGAATACCCCGTGAGTAAAATCTTCCACCGGACTGACGCAGCGGGGATGTCGTAAAAGACTCTTGGGGGTAAAGAGAATTAAAGGCACCCGGAAAGGAAGTTTCATATGTTCCCGTAAAAGATGAAACAGATTGGCCGGAGTGGTGCAATTGGCCACCTGCATGTTATGATTGGCGCAGAGTTCCAGAAAACGCTCCACCCGGGCCGAAGAATGCTCCGGTCCCTGTCCCTCGTAACCATGCGGCAAATAAAGCACCAGACCGTTCATGCGTTTCCACTTGGCTTCCGAGCTGGCAATGAACTGATCGATAATCACCTGTGCGCCATTGGCAAAATCGCCAAATTGAGCTTCCCAGATTGTTAATCCCTCCGGTGTGGCGCAAGAATACCCGTATTCAAATCCCAGAGCTGCATATTCCGACAACAACGAATTGTAAATCCGGAAAGGAGCCTGATTGGGAGTCAGGTGGTTGAGCGGAACGTACTCTTCCTCGGTGTCTTCCACGTAAAGCACCGCATGCCGGTGAGAAAAGGTGCCCCGTTTAGAATCCTGTCCGGCCAGCCGAATCGGGATTCCCTCGGTTAATAAAGTTCCATAAGCCAGATATTCTCCAATCGCCCAATCGGCAATGCGATTTTCCAGCAGTTTTTTACGCTGATGGTCGTAAAGTTTGCGAATCTTATCAAAAACTTTTATTTCCGGTGGAATGGTGAGAATTTTCTCCCCGATCTGAAGCAACGTTTTTTCGTCTACCGCGGTTTTTAAACTTTTCTTTTCTTTTTCGTCAATGAATACCCGCTTTAAACGGTCGCATTCGTCCGGAACCTGCGAGGAAGGAGGCGGTGCTTTAAAATTCTTAGCCTGCTCGAAACGCATCTGCAACATTTGACGGAAATCCCGTTCCTGTTCCTCGGCAATTCCTTTTTCAATCTCCCCGCTTCGCAGCAATTTCTGGTAATAAATTTTTCGCGGATCCGGGTGACGTGCAATGGCTTTGTACAGTTTGGGCTGGGTAAAACGCGGTTCATCGGATTCATTGTGACCATATCGCCGGTACCCTAATAAATCCACAAACACGTCGGTGTGAAAGGTCTGGCGGTATTCCAGAGCCAGCAGAATAGTGTACACCACTGCCTCGGCATCATCGGCATTCACATGGAAAACCGGCGAAAGGGTTACTTTCGCCACGTCTGTACAGTAGGTGCTGGAACGCGCTTCCAGGTAATTGGTAGTAAAACCCAGCTGGTTGTTGATGACAATATGAAGCGTTCCACCGGTGTGGTAAGCGTCCAGCAACGACATTTGAATAACCTCGTACACAATCCCCTGCCCGGCAAACGAGGCATCGCCGTGAATCAGAATGGGCAGTATCTTCTTCACATCGTTGTGGTAGGTTTTATCCAGCTTGGCCTTCACCATCCCTTCCACCACCGGATCAACCGCTTCCAGATGCGAAGGATTTGGCGCCACACTTACCTTCACCTTCTTCCCCTTCTGGGTTCGTACCTCGCTGCTGTAGCCCAGATGGTATTTCACATCGCCGGAAAAGATGGCGTCTGCAAACTCTTTGCCCTCAAACTCTGCAAAAATCTCGGCATAAGATTTCCGCAGAATGTCCACCAGAACATTTAGACGGCCGCGATGAGGCATACCAATCATTACCTCCTGAAGCCCCATTTCGGCCCCCTTTTCAATTACAGCATCCAACCCGGGAATCAGCGTCTCGCCACCGGCCAGAGAAAAACGCTTCTGTCCCACATACTTGGAGTGCAAGAAATTTTCGAACACCACTGCATGATTCAATTTGTGCAAAATTCGACGCTTTTCTTCCGGAGTGAAACTGGGCAAATTCCGGGTCGTCTCCATTCGTTCTTGCAACCATTTGACCCGTTCCGGAATACGAATAAACATATATTCCACCCCGATGGACCGGCAGTAGGTGGTTTCCAGGTGCTCAATAATTTTTCGCAGGGTTGCCGGACCGATTCCAATCTCTGTTCCAGCTTGAAAAACCGTGTCCAGATCCTCTTCCGAAAGCCCGAAATTATGGAAATCCAGGGTTGGCTCGTAGTGACGACGGGTTCGCACCGGATTGGTTTTGGTAAACAAATGCCCCCGTGTGCGGTAACCGTGAATCAAATTCAGCACTTTAATCTCTTTGCGAACCTTCTCCACGCTTTCCGCCGTCCCGCTATCGGAGGATAGGGCAAATTCGAATCCCTCAAAAAATTTTCGCCACTGGGGATCAATAGCATCGGGATCGGACTTAAACGTCTGGTAAAGCGCCTCAATATATTGAGGATCGGCCTGGTTAATATATGAGAATTTATCCATGATTTTTTTATTTCCAATTTAAAACCATATTACTCCTTTAATCAATAAAGTAAGTTACATTAAATAGTTACCGAAATCAAATGTGGATGTAAAATAATCTCAATAGCGAATTCTCTCCTTGTTTTTCTCCGCTGATTAAACTCCAGAATCAATCGGAACCAACGAATTGCTTCCCTGCCGTATCAAGGGAAAAGGGCGAGAAGAAAAAGATCGGAGTCGAGACACAAATCATGAGGTATTAAATGAAAGAGGAGTTAAATTCCTGTTAATTTTCATCCCAAAAACAGAACGAAATTAAAAAAGGCGTGGGAGGTCTCCCTCTCACGCCTTCGGGAAGAAAACAAACTAATTTTCCCTACCGCATTAACACCATCTTACGGGACTGACTGAATTCCGGGGTTTGCAACTGGTAGAAGTAAATTCCAGAAACCAGATTCTCCCCGTCCAGCACTACCTTGTGGATACCGGGAGTCATTTTCTGATTCTGCAGCAGGGTCATCACCTCTTCGCCCAGCAGATTGTAAACCTTTAGCGTTACCAGGGTAGCTTT
>JAJRXE010000254.1 GCA_024276455.1 Calditrichota bacterium | reverse complement strand
TCCTGCTGAGTAAAACCCATCGAGACATTCTTTTTAATTTCCCGGGTCCCTACATTGGAGGTCAGGATCAGAATAGTATTGCGAAAATCGACCCGCCGGCCCAAACTATCGGTCAATTGGCCATCGTCCAGAACCTGCAGAAGGATGTTAAACACATCCGGATGGGCCTTTTCGATTTCGTCAAACAGAATCACAGAATAGGGATGTCGGCGCACCTGTTCGGTGAGTTGTCCGCCTTCTTCGTACCCCACGTATCCGGGAGGCGAACCGACCAGGCGGGAGACCGAAAACTTCTCCATATATTCCGACATGTCGATCCGAATTAAGGCGTCTTTTCGTTCGAACAAATATTCCGCCAATACCTTAGCAAGATGGGTTTTCCCCACACCGGTTGGCCCCAGGAACATGAAAGAACCAATCGGACGATTCGGATCTTTTAAACCGGTGCGCGAACGGCGGATGGCTTTGGCAATGGTAGAAATGGCGTCGTCCTGACCGATGACCCGTTTTTTCAACTCCTTTTCCATTTCCATTAATTTGGCCGTTTCGCTCTTGGCCACCCGTTGCACCGGGATTCCGGTCATCATGGACACCACCTGAGCGATATCCTCTTCGGTTACCGTGGCAATGCGGGTTTCTTCCTCCCGTTCCCACTTGTTGCGTTCAAATACCAGTTCTTCCTGCAAGCGCCGCTCAATGTCGCGCAATTTGGCCGCTGTTTCAAAATCCTGCCGACGGGCATATTGTTCCTTCTCCTGACGCACTTGCTCGATCTTCTTTTCCAACTCCAGAATCTCTTTCGGCACCACAATGCTGGAGATGTGCACCCGCGAACCCGTTTCGTCTAAAACGTCGATGGCTTTGTCCGGGAAAAACTTGTCGGTAATGTAGCGCTCACACAAGCGAATGGTGGCTAACAGGGCACCGTCGGTGTAGCGAACATGGTGGTGCTCTTCGTACTTATGTTTAATGCAGCGCAAAATTTCCAGCGTTTCTTCCGGAGTGGTGGGTTCAATCATCACTTTTTGGAAACGGCGCTCCAGAGCGCCGTCCTTTTCGATGTACATCCGGTATTCGTCCAGAGTGGTTGCCCCGATGCATTGCAATTCGCCCCGGGCCAGAGCCGGTTTAAACATATTGGACGCATCCAGGGATCCGGAGGCCCCGCCGGCGCCCACAATGGTGTGCAACTCGTCGATAAAGAGAATCACATCCTTGGCTTTCTCCAACTCGCTCATGATGGCTTTCATACGCTCCTCGAACTGTCCCCGGTATTTCGTACCAGCGACAATACTCCCCATATCCAGGGCAACAATCCGTTTATTGTGAAGGACACGCGGCACTTTGCGATTTACAATGCGGAGCGCCAGACCCTCGGCAATGGCCGTTTTTCCCACCCCTGGTTCTCCGATTAAAACCGGATTGTTTTTCTTCCGGCGGCTAAGAATTTGAGCCACCCGCTCGATGATCTGGTCGCGGCCAATGATGGGATCCAATTTCCCCTGCATGGCCAATTTCGTTAAATCCCGACCAAAATGATCGAGTGCCGGCGTCTTAATTTTCTGGGTCGGCTGGCTTGAGGCAGAATACGACATAGATGGTTTTCCCTCTAAAATATTTTTTAATTCATTGTAAACAACATTGTAATCGATGCTAAAACTCATTAAAACCTGGGCGGCTAATCCTTCTTTTTCTTTTAATAATGAAAGAAGCAGGTGTTCAGTTCCAATGATATCGGATTTGAAATTTTTCGCCTCCAAATAGGTTACTTTTAGCACCTTCTCCGCCCTTTTCGACAAGGGAAGATTCCCCAACGTCATCATTCCCCCTGCTGGACCAGCGGCTTCCTCCAACCGTTGTTTCAGCAAATCAATATCCACTCCCAGATTCTTTAAAATTTTAATGGCAATGCCTTCACCTTCCTTAATAATCCCCAGCAGTAAATGTTCTGTTCCAATGTAATCATGTCCTAACCGCATGGCCTCTTCTTTCGAGTACCGAATCACCTTTTGAACCCGGCTGGTAAAATTATTTCTCATCGAAAACCCCAACATATATATCTATCCTCGTTCGTTTTATTCGTAAATTCTTTGTCTAATTTACACCTAACTCTGCGCTTAAGCAAACTATTAAAGGCAAGTTTTTTCATATTCTGTTTTCATTTACTACTCTTTTTACGAATTCACCGGATTAAATATCCCGTGTTTTATTTTTATTTGCTTAAATTATCGGTTGCTCGGGTGAAATAATTACTGAAGTTTTTAACTTCCAGGATTAATTGGGGCTTCTTCTCCTTATCCTTTGCCAAGAATTTTTGGGTAATCACATACCGGTTTTACCAACCGTTGGATTCGCTTAACCGATTCACCAAAACAGGGACATTTTTTAAGTTTGACTTTGCAGAGGGAAATGGCTATAATACTCTTCGAAAAAAAGATTTAAAGGAACTGCACGAGGTAGTGTCCGTAAAAGAAAGAGGGACATTGTTGAGGAGTAAACACATGAAAAAATATATTATTTTAGCCACATTTTTAGGGCTTTTTTTCCTGGTATTTTCGGGATGCTACACTCAGCTAAAAATGGTTAACCGGAGCAACGATGAGGATTATTACAGCTACTACGAAGAGGTAGACACTACCGAGGTCGAGTCGGATACACTTTATGAATCGCCGGCGATTGTTCATAACTATTTTATCTACAATTCACCCTATTACTGGGATTCCTGGTACGATCCCTGGTATCCGGGATGGAGTTTCTCCCTCAGCTTTGGTTGGGGCGGCTACTACTGGGATCCCTGGTACTCTCCCTGGTATCCTTATCCCTATCCGGTGTATTCCTACTGGGGCTATTATCCGGGATATTATTGGCCGTATTACCCCGGATATTATCCGCCTCCCATCTATGTTTATCCGGACAATTACCGATACGGGAAACGTTCGTTTGCCACTCGCGGGCAAATTCCCATTCGGCAGGGAAATCGCAGCGCGCTACGTGATCAGAACAACGATCAGATGGTAAACGACAACCGCCGGATTATTCGCCGCTCCGGAGCCACTCCAGCGACCAAGGTGGATCGCACGAACTCCAACACCCGTATTCGTAGCAGCCATAATACGGACACCCGGCAAATTAAGCGTAGTTCAACCACCCGGACGACCCGAAAGACCAACAAGGCCATTACCCGGCAAACGCGGCATAGCTCGAAAACCAAAGTCACCAAAAGCCGAACAACTCGCAGTCACAATCGACCGGGGTACCGGCGGGCCTCCTCCCACCGGGCGACCTCGCGGTCTTACGTTCCGCACCGCTCATCCAGCAGTGGCAGCCGTTCCAGCTACCGTCCGGCCGGCCGGAGTTCTGTTCGTTCCAGCGGGACCCACAACAGTTCCCGGAGTAGTTCCAGTCGCAGCTCAAGCTCAAAAAGAAGACGATAAATAGGGTTGGATTTAATGAGATATTTTGCAGGGGCACTTGTTCTGGTTGCATTTTTTCTTACCGGTTGTTACACCGTAATTAGACATCCCCTGGTGGTCGATCGAGACAATCCTCAGTTTAAACATCAGGTGTATTTTTCGGACGACTGCCAGCGCTGCCACGGGCCTGGTTTCGACATGGTCGTTTCCGGAACGAACCGTTATTTACCCCGAATGGATTACATCAACAACAACGAGCGCTGGTCTTACTTCTACACCAGTCCCTGGTGGATGCGGGAGATGTTCCTTACCCCGCCTCCGGCTCTGCCCACCGGCAAAAGTTCTTCGCTTTCCACCAGCTCGGCCCGGAGCCGTTTTCCCGGCGCCAACAGCGGAAGCACGACCTTTTCCCCGGGCAGTTCCACTCGTATAGCCGGCGGGGGAAACTCCGGATCGACCGTTACCCGCAGCACAACCGGAACGAAAACCCAGACCGCTACTTCCACAACCCTGCGACGGACTCAGAAGCAGAATGAAAACATTCGCGAAGCGGTCAGGGGTTCGGGGAACAGCAAAACTACCACCTCGCGAAAAGCAATTCCGGAGAAAAGGAAACGAAAGTAGTAAAAAAAGGAGCAGTGGGTTTTATGAAAAGGATAAACTGGTTTTTAATGATGCTAGCTATCGTGGCATTCACTCTGCCACTTTTTGGCCAAAGTACCGAGGATGCCGTGCGGATTGTGGACAATCAGCTTGGTTTTGGTGCCCGGGCACTGGGCATGGGTGGCGCTTATTCGGCTGCAGCGGACGATTATTCAGCCATTTACTGGAATCCCGCCGGTTTGGCCCAGATGAAAAAAATGGAATTCTGGATGGAATTTTCTCACACCAGTTTCTCTAACGATATTGTTTTTCAAAGTTCTCCTTCTGAGGCCTCGAAAACCGCCACCAAGTTCAATTCCTTCGGTCTGGTTTTGCCCGTTCCCACCTACCGCGGCAGCCTGGTCTTTGCTTTCGGTTACCAGCGCATCAAAGATTTTGAATATGCCAATAATCTTTTCGGAATTTCGGATCAGGGCACCGATCGTCTCTCCTTCGAGCTGGACACCCTGGGAAATGTGTACGATTTCTGGGGGAAAGACGTGGAAAACACCGAAAATACCAGCGACGAGGGAAGTTTGAAAAACTGGTCGGCTGCCGCAGCGATTGACCTTTCGCCCAATGTCTCTGCCGGAGTCTCTCTAAATTACTGGACCGGCAACAGCAATTACCTGGTAAACTACTACCAGCTGGACAAATTCAACAATTTCAACGTATTCCCGGGAGATTTCTACGACTACATCGAAGACCGCAGCCTCG
Source organism: Calditrichota bacterium (assembly GCA_024276455.1). Taxonomy (GTDB): domain Bacteria; phylum Calditrichota; class Calditrichia; order RBG-13-44-9; family RBG-13-44-9; genus JAJRXE01. Next base: position 1,687 of record JAJRXE010000254.1, on the reverse strand, counting down.
ACACACGCTACTCTTCCTTCAATTTCAAATTTGCCGCAATGATCCGAATGATTCGTATCCTCCGTCTGGGCCTGGTGGTTGACCTGCCTCACACCATTAACGTCAACGAAGATTATTTAGCCCGCAGCTCGGTTTCTTTTGACGACGGCGAGGTAATTGATTTCGAAGACGAGGTTGGCACCTTTGAGTACGACGTCAAAATGCCCTTTCGCTTTACCGCTGGGTTATCTTTAGCCCTGGGGCCCCTTCTGGCTTCCGGCAGTGCCGAGTACATGGATTGGACCCAGATTAAATTCGACGTCCCTTCGGGCGCCATGAATAATCCCGATTACTCGGATTTAATTTTCGAAAACGACAAATTTCGTCAGTATTACCGTCCGACCCTCAAATTACGGCTGGGCGGGGAAGTGGGCCTGCCCTTTTTGGGATTGCAAGGGCGTGCCGGGGTAATCTACGATCCCTCTCCCTTAAAGAATGCCACCACTGACAACGATCGCAAATTTGTTACCCTGGGGGCGGGATTGCTGGTGGATAAAGTGTTCAAAATTGACCTCGCTTACCTGATTGGATTCTGGAAACAAACCTCTTTCGACGATCTGGTGCCCGCCGGCACGGAAGAGGACATTACCCTGCAGAAACTTTTCTTAACTGTGTCGTACCGGTTTTGATAAGGGAGGGAACGGCAATCAACCGAACCGGTAGTCAGTTTTGCTCAATCCAATGCCCCGTTTCATTACGGGGCATTTTTCATGGCCCGCTTATTCCCTGACAAAGGGCTTGAATTGGTTGGTGCAAGTCAGTATATTTGGGTCTCGAAGAACGACCAATTTAGGGAGATACCGATGGCAAAAATGAATCCGTTTATTTTCCGGGAATACGACATTCGCGGGGTAGTGGACAAGGATTTAACCGATGAAGTGGTACGTTTATTGGGAAAGGGGTTTGGAACCTATTTACAGCGTCAGGGAGGCAAAAAAGTCTCCGTGGGTGGCGATGTACGGCTCTCCAGTGACCGCTTCCGGAAGATACTCATCGAAGGATTGACTTCCACCGGCGTGGACGTGGTTGACATTGGAACGGTTCCCACTCCGGTTCAGTACTTCTCTTTGTTTAAACTCAATGTGGACGGTGGGGTCATGATCACGGGAAGCCACAATCCCCCGGAATTCAACGGTTTTAAGATGGCTGTCGGACAGTCCACCATTTACGGCGAAGAAATCCAGAAACTGAAAGAACTCATCGAAGCAGAAGATTTCTTGACCGGCGAAGGAACAGTTGAGTCGGCAGAAATCATTCCCGATTACATTGAAGACATCAAGAGCCGCATTCACATTCCTTCGAAAATAAAAGCGGTAATCGATTGCGGGAACGGCGCCGCCTCGTTGGTGGTGGGAAAACTAATGCGGGAGTTGGGCGTGGATGCTTACTTCATGTATTGTGAACCGGACGGCACCTTCCCCAACCATCATCCAGACCCCACGGTGGAAAAAAATGTGGCCGATCTGCGCGAACAGGTTTTAAAGTTAAAAGCCGATCTGGGAGTAGCTTATGACGGCGACGCCGACCGGATTGGAGTGATTGACGACCGGGGTGAAATTGTGTGGGGCGACCGCTTGCTCATTCTCTTTGCCCGCGATGTGTTAAAAGAGAAAAAGGGACAAAAAATTATTTTTGAAGTGAAATGTTC
>JAJRXE010000253.1 GCA_024276455.1 Calditrichota bacterium | reverse complement strand
ACTCATCCAGACGCACCAGATCAGAGATGGTTTTAATATTGGCGTTCTTTAAGCAGTTGTGCGAGCGCACGGACAATTCCAGCTCGTCCACATTCATCTTCAGCAATTTCTTAATGCGCAGCACTTCTTCATCAATCTCCTGGACTTCTTCCTCTTCCGGTTCAATTTCAAAATTAATGAACAGTTGGATATGATCCCGCAGAATCTTGCCTGCATAGGTCAGGGCGTCGTCCGGTGTAATGCTGCCATCCGTCTCGATTTCCAGAATCAGTTTTTCATAGTCTGTACGCTGGCCAACCCGCACGTTTTCCACCTTAAAACGCACATTGCGAATGGGGGAAAAGATCGCATCGATGGGAATCAGGCCAATGCTGGCTTCCAGCGGCTTATTCTCTTCCGCCGGTACATACCCACGGCCTTTTCCCACCCGGATTTCCATTTCAAAATCGGCTTCCTCATTCAGGGTGGCAATGTGCAAATCGGGATTCAGCACTTCAAAATCTGCCGTGTAGTCGCCAATCATTCCCGCTTTAAAATCCACCGGACCTTTCAGATGCAGGGTCACTTTATCGGGCCGTTTGTTGAGCAACTTAATCCGTACCTGCTTAAGATTCAGAATAATATCCACCACATCTTCCTTTACCCCCGGAATGGTGGAAAATTCATGCGGTACCCCGTCGATGCGAATAGCCGTAATAGCCGCACCCTGTAACGAGGACAACAAAACCCGCCGGAACATGTTTCCGAGGGTTACTCCGAACCCGCGTTCCAAAGGTTGTACAATAAAGCGACCAAATGTTGTCGTGTAGCTGGAATCATCCAGCTCCACTTTCTCTGGCATTACAAGATTAACCCAGTTCATATATCTCCACTATTGTGTTTTTTGATTCTTCTTTCCAGTCTTTTTTATTATTTAGAATACAACTCGATGATCAGGTTTTCCTGGACCTGAACCGGAATGTCTTCCCGATTCGGTACATCCAGGAACTCACCCCGCATTTTGGCTTTGTCTAACTTCAGCCAGGGCAGCATGGTGTCGTCCTTTACCCGTTTCATCGACTCGTGAATCACGTTCAGCTTCCGGCTTTTTTCGCGCACCTCAATCACGTCTCCCGGTTTCAACAGGTAAGATGGGATGTTGGTTAAACGCCCGTTCACCAGGAAGTGGCGATGAAGTACCAACTGGCGAGCCGCTTTGCGCGAGGGGGCAAATCCCAGGCGGTAGACCACATTGTCCAGCCGACTTTCCAGAATTTTTAAGAGGTTTTCGCCGCTCACGCCCTTTTGCCGGGTCGCTTTGACGTAATAATTCTTGAACTGCGATTCCAGCACTCCGTAAATTCGTTTGACTTTTTGTTTTTCGCGCAACTGGATTCCGTATTCCGAGAGTTTTACCCGCTGATTAATCCCGTGCTGACCGGGAGCATACGAGCGTTTTTCAAAGGAGCATTTCGCCGATAGGCAACGGCTGCCCTTCAGAAAGAGTTTTTCGCCTTCTCGTCGACATAATTTGCATACAGGTCCTGTATATCGTGCCATTAAAGCCCTTCTCCATTAATTTTTTATACTCTACGTTTCTTTGGAGGACGGCACCCGTTATGGGGAATGGGTGTAACGTCCTTAATGCTTACAATTTCCAAACCGGCTGCCTGCAAGGAGCGAATGGCCGCTTCTCGGCCTGCTCCCGGCCCTTTCACTTCCACCGCCACCTGGCGCAATCCCAGTTCCATAGCCTCTTTGGCGGCAGTTTCCGCGGCCAGCTGGGCGGCAAAGGGAGTATTCTTACGGGATCCCTTAAATCCCACCTTCCCAGCACTGGCCCAGGAAATGACATTCCCTTTCAAATCCGTCAAGGTAACAATTGTATTGTTGAACGTCGCTTTAATATGAGCGACCCCTTGGGCATCCACTTGTTCTTTTTTCTTCTTAGTTGTACGGGTTCTCCGCGCCAATTGCAACCCTCCTTACTTTAAAAATCGGTTTATTTCTTCCGTCCGCCAATTCCCCGCCGACGTCCTTTACGCGTCCGGGCATTGGTCCGAGTCCGTTGTCCGCGAACCGGCAATCCCATTTTGTGCCGAATTCCCCGGTAACAATTGATATCAATCAACCGCTTAATATTCATATTAATTTCGGTCTTCAGGGCACCTTCCACCTTGTAGTTCTGTTGAATTTCCGTTCGAATCGCCCGGATCTGATCGTCGGTCAATTGATGCGTCCGGATCATCGGATCCACTCCGGTCACCTCGCAAATCTTCTGGGCCGAACTACGACCAATCCCAAAGATGTAGGTCAATGCAATTCCAATTGGCTTATTTTTAGGTAAATCGACACCAACAATTCGAGCCAAAACAACCTCCTTACGCTTTATTAGCCCTGTCTTTGTTTATGTTTGGGATTCTTTTTGCAAATCACCCGCACCACCCCATGGCGACGAATGATTTTACAATGCTCACAACGTTTCTTTACCGATGCTTGTACTTTCATTGCTAACTCTTCCCTATTTTTCGTTACTTATACCGGTACGTGATACGGCCTCTTTTCAGATCGTAGGGGGATAATTCCACTTTTACCTTGTCTCCGGGTAAGATTTTAATAAAGTGCATCCGCATCTTCCCGGAAACGTGCGCCAGCACTTCGTGCCCGCTTTCCAGCTGCACACGAAAGGTGGCATTCGGTAACGTTTCTTTGATTACCCCATCAACCGTTATTGGTTGTTCTTTGGCCAATTAAACACCTCTCTTGCTAAGTTATTATAAGTTAAAATCTCAGGCTTTCCATCCTGAATGAGAACCGTATGTTCATAATGGGCTGATGGTAAACCATCTTGCGTTACCACCGTCCAGCCATCGTCCAGGGTGTACACCCCGGAAACCCCCATGTTAATCATGGGCTCAATGGCAAGGGTCATTCCCGCCTTCAACTTGGGACCCCGATTGGGCTGCCCAAAGTTTGGAACCTGCGGTTCTTCGTGCAGGGCTTTCCCGATTCCGTGTCCGACCAGTTCTCGCACCACCCCGTAACCGAAACTCTCGGCATAACTTTGAATTGCATGGGAAATATCCTGCACCCGGTTACCCGCCCGTGCCATGGCAATCCCTTTGAAAAGTGCTTCCAGAGTACGAATCATCAACTTCCGCTTCTGCTCGTCCACTTCGCCCACCGGAAAGGTGAATGCCGAGTCGCCGTAGTAACCTTTGTATTCCACTCCAATGTCCACACTCACAATATCCCCTTCTTCCAGAATCCGTTTTTTCGAGGGAATACCATGCACCACTTCCTCGTTCACCGAAATACAGGCACTGGCCGGGAAACCGTACAACCCTTTAAATGCTGGTTTAGCACCCTTCGACCGAATAAAGCGGTCGATTTCACGATCGATATTCTCGGTGCTGACCCCAGGTTTTATCAAAGACCAAACAAGCTCAAACGTTTCTGCCGTAATTCGCGAACTGATTCGCATCAGTTCAATTTCTTTCTCGTTCTTAATCGGAATCATCTTTCCTGTTACAATCTCCTACCGCCGCCCGCGGATCCGGCCGCCTTTCATGAAACCTTCGTAATGGCGCATGTACAGGTGCGATTCAAAGCGCTGAATGGTATCCAGCGCAACCCCCACAATAATGAGCAAACCGGTACCGCCGAAGAATTGGGCGTAGCTGTAAGAGATCCGGAATGTTTTCACCAAAATATAGGGAATAATAGCCACTACAGCCAGGGCAATGGCTCCCGGTAAGGTAATCCGGGTTAAAATATTGTCCAGGTATTCCGCTGTTTTTTTACCGGGACGTACACCGGGAATAAATCCACCCTGTTTTTTCAAATTATCCGCCACATCTACCGGATTCAGAGCGATGGCGGTGTAAAAATAAGTAAAGAACACAATCAGAATTCCATAAACGAACCAGTAGAACCACGATTCCATCGAAAATGCCCGGTTCAAGGTTTGAATAAACTCGCTATCCGGGAAGAAGGTAAATACCGTACTGGGTACAAACATAATGGCCTGAGCAAAGATTATTGGCATCACTCCGGCGGTATTTACCCGTAACGGGAAGTGGGTATTCACCCCACCGTAAACCTTCCGGCCGACCACCCGCTTGGCGTATTGAACCGGTATTTTGCGAGTCGCCTGCGTTAACACCACCACCCCCGCCACAATGAGAAATGCCAGAGCAATCAGGAACAACTCTGTTAACAGCTGGCGGTTACCGCTGGTGAACTGAATCCACTCTTCGAAGAGTGCCGAAGGGAAACGGGCAATAATACCGATGAAGATGATGAGCGAAATTCCATTTCCGATGCCGCGGTCGTCAATCAATTCTCCCAGCCACATAATCAGCATGGTACCGGTGGCCATGGAAACCATGGTTAACAACCGGAATCCCATTCCCGGATGAATCACCGCTTTGACTCCGTTGACCTCAATACTTTCCAGGAACACGGCCACCCCAAAGGCCTGCATAGCGGAAATCAACAGGGTACCGTAGCGGGTGTACTGGGTGATTTTTTTACGCCCTTCTTCGCCCTCTTTCTGCAAACGCTGAATGTAGGGTACCACCGCACCCAACAACTGCAGAATAATAGAGGCACTAATGTAAGGCATAATTCCCAGTCCAAACACCGCTGCCTTACTAAACGCGCCACCGGCGAAAAGGTCGTACAAACCGAACAGGGTTCCGGACAGATTCCGCATCCCTTCCGCCAGGACGGTGGTATCGATTCCAGGGGTAACAATGTGGGTTCCCACCCGTTCCAGCGCCAAAATTCCGACCGTGAATAGGATTCGATTCCTGAGGTCGTGGATTTTGAATATGTTCCTGAAAGTCTCAATCATAATAGCGTTACCGAGCCTCCTAACTTTTCAACCTGTTCTCGAGCGGATTTGCTTATCGCATGTACCTTAATGTCAACTTTAGCCTCCAACTTCCCATTTCCCAACAACTTAATGGGTCGGTCGGCATATTTTACCAGCCCGGCCGATTTTAATACTTCCGGGGTAATTTCGCTGACATCTTTGATTCTATTGAGATCTTCCACGTTAACCACCTGAAAGTACACCTTTCCATGGTGGTAGAAACCGTACTTGGGCAAACGTCGTTGCAGGGGCATCTGTCCGCCTTCGAACCAGGCCCGCCGTTTGGAACCCGAACGGGAACGCTGTCCCTTGTGACCGCGTCCGGCCGTTCCGCCGGTTCCGGAAGCCTGCCCCCGACCTAACCGCTTATTCGAACGGGTTGCTCCCGGTGCATGTTTTAACGATCCTAAATCCATAGCTTTCACTCCCGTTTAATCAAACCTCTTGCCAGCTCACCAGATGCTTTACTTTGGCAATCATACCGCGTATCTGCGGTGTATCGGTAAATTCCTTTGTCTGACCAATTCGCCGCAATCCCAGCGCTTCCAGGGTTTTGCGATGACTGGGCTTTTGCCCTATGGTACTCCGAATCTGTTTTACGACAATCTTTTTCTCTTTTTTCTTCGCCATCAGACCATCTCTCTGATTTTTACAGTTTCCTCTTAGCCTCTAAACAATTCTTGCAGTGTCATTCCCCGGCGGCGGGCAATAGTCATGGGGTCTTTCAACTCCTGCAAAGCGCTCAACGTGGCTTTGACAATATTATGAGGGTTGGAAGATCCCAGCACCTTCGTCAGAATGTCTTTAATTCCCACCGCTTCGCAAATGGCCCGCACCGGTCCGCCGGCAATCACGCCGGTACCCGGACTGGCCGGTTTTAAGATCACCTTTCCGGCACCGTATTTTCCGTACACCGGATAAGGAATTGTATTGCCTACCAGGCTAATCCGCACAATTTCCTTTTTGGCTTTTTCCGTCGCCTTGGCAATGGCGTTAATTACTTCGTTAGCTTTGCCCAATCCCACGCCCACGTGGCCATTTCCATCGCCCACCACCACAATGGCGCTAAAACTGAACCGGCGACCACCTTTTACAACTTTTGCCACGCGATTAATGTAAACAACCTTCTCTTTCAGATCTAATTCATGGGGATTAATTCGTTGTGCCACAACCACTCCTCTTGCTTTTTACTTTTAGAATTCAAGTCCACCTTCCCGTGCACCTTCGGCCAGCGCCCTGACCCGACCGTGATAGGCATAACCGTTGCGGTCGAAAACCACCCTTTTAATGTTCTTTTCCAGGGCTTTTTTGGCCAACATTTTACCGACCAATTTGCTGGCCTCGGTCTTCGTTTTGGCTTTCTTAATCTCTTCGCGGAATTCCTTGCTCAGGTTCGAGACCGACAGCAAGGTTTTCTGCTGCTGATCGTCCACAATTTGTCCGTAGATGTATTTCAGACTTCTAAAAACCACCAGCCGAGGTCGCTCGCTGGTTCCAAACATTTTTTTCTTCCTGCGTTTTCTTCTATCCAATTTCTTCATCGCCAATCACCTTTACCATTAGATCAACCTTTTATTACCCAGCTGTTTTACCAGCTTTGCGCCGGATTTCTTCTCCTTCGTAACGAATGCCCTTCCCTTTGTAGGGTTCCGGTGGCCGGAAGGAACGGATTTTCGCCGCCACCTGCCCCACCAACTGCTTGTCGATTCCGGACACCACAATCTTGGTCGCACTGGGCACTTCCAGCTTTATTCCTTCCGGAGGCACAAAATAGATATTGTGGGAATAGCCCAGAGCCAGCAAAATGCCCTTTCCCTTCGGTTCGGCTTTGTAACCCACCCCGTTAATTTCCAGTGCTTTGGAGTATCCCTGGGTTACGCCCACCACCATATTGTTAATAAGGGTCCGGGTCAGGCCATGAAATGCCCGGTGTCGAATCGAATCGCTCGGGCGTTTCACATACAGCAAATCCCCTTCCCGCTCGTAAATCAGCTCGCTGGTTACCTTTTCGCTTAATTCGCCCTTCGGCCCCTTCACATAAACGGTTCCGTTTTCAATTTTAAGTTCCACATTCTCCGGTATTTTTATCGGCAATCTTCCAATGCGCGACACGATACGGCTCCTTCTATTTTAGCATTACCAAATGTAGCAAAGTACTTCGCCACCAACATTTTCTCGCTTCGCCTGCCGCTCGGTCATAATTCCCTTCGAAGTGCTAATAATGGCAATTCCCATATTATTTTTCACGCGCGGCAGCTCATTTACACTGACATAGCGACGCCGTCCGGGCTTGCTTACCCGTTCCAGCACATTAATGATCGGTTCACCTTCGGAGTCATACTTTAAAAAGATACGAATTATTCCCTGCTTGCCGTCATCAATAATAATAAAGTTTCGAATAAACTTTTGCTCGTATAAAATTTCGGTGATCCGCTTCTTCAAGTTGGAAGCGGGTATATCGACCCGACGATGCTTCGCCTGAATGGCGTTGCGAATACGAGTTAAATAATCAGCAATTGGATCCGTCATGCTCATATTACATACTCTCCTTTAAGATTACCAACTGGCCTTGTAAACACCAGGAATTAAGCCCTGATTAGCAAGTTCTCGTACACAGATTCTACACAGTCCGAATTTCCGGTAGTAACCCCGAGGGCGTCCACACCGTTCGCAACGGTTGTACTCGCGTACTTTAAATTTTTGTTTCTTTTTCGCCTTTGCAATTAACGCTTTTCTAGCCAAACTACTTCTCCTTCTTTATCTTTTAAATGGCATTCCAAACGCTTTTAACAGTTCGTAAGCCTCTTCATCGCTCTTGGCATTGGTCACAAAGGTGATGTCCAGGCCACGAATTTTGTCGATCTTATCCACATTAATTTCCGGGAAAATAATTTGTTCCCGAATCCCCACCGAGTAATTGCCCCGGCCGTCGAACGACTTGTCGGACAATCCCCGGAAGTCGCGAATGCGGGGAACCGCCAGGTTGATGAAGCGGTCCAGGAATTCGTACATCCGCGCCCCGCGCAGGGTGACCTTGCAACCGATTTTCATTCCCTGGCGCAGCTTGAAATTCGAAATCGAGCGCTTGGCCTTGGTAATGGCCGGCTTCTGACCGGAAATAATGGCCAAATCGTTCATGGCGTTTTCCAGCGCCTTGGGCTCCTGAATGGCTTCGCCCACACCCATGTTAAGGGAAATTTTAAGCAACCGCGGCACTTCCATTACGTTTTTGTAATTGAACCGCTTCATCATCGCAGGAACTATTTCCTCAAAAAACTTTTTCTGCAATCTAGGTGTATATTTTTCCATCCTCACTTCCTTCAATTATTTAGATCATTTCTCCACAATCGGGATGTTTGCAGAATCTTACTTTAGTTTTATCTTCTAAGATTCGGATTCCCACCCGGGTGGGTCGGTTGCATTTCGGGCACACCACCTTCACATTGGAAATGTGAATGGGGCCTTCCCGCTCGACAATGCCTCCTTGGGGCAACTGTTGGTTCGGACGGGTGTGCCGCTTAATCAGATTCACCCCTTCTACCACCACACGGTTTGTTTTGGGAAACACTTTCAAAACCTTACCGGTTTTTCCCCGGTCATTTCCGCTTAAAATGTAAACGGTATCGTTTTTGACAACCTTTCTCATCGCTCACTCTTCCTTTTTAGAGAACTTCAGGTGCTAAGGATACAATCTTCATAAAATCTTTTTCGCGCAGTTCCCGGGCTACCGGACCAAAGATACGGGTTCCGCGAGGTTCGCCCTGATTGTCCAGTAAAACCGCCGCATTCTCGTCGAAGCGAATGTAACTACCGTCTTCGCGCCGAATCTCTTTCTTCGTCCGCACAACCACCGCCCTGGAAACATCTCCCTTTTTAACCGGTGCATTGGGAATCGCGCTCTTCACACTCACCACAATAATATCTCCCACCGAAGCGTACCTTTTCCGGCTCCCGCCAAGAATTCGAATACACATTACCTTCTTGGCACCAGAGTTGTCTGCAACATTCAACCTTGAGTATTCCTGTATCATAACGATGTCTCCAGCACTTTACTTATTTAACTTTCTCAATAATCTCGACCACGCGCCAGCGCTTGGTTTTGCTCAGCGGACGAGTCTCCATAATCCGTACCACATCGCCAATCTGGCACTCGTTGTTCTCGTCATGAGCTTTAAACTTCTTGGTCCGCTTAATATACTTTTCGTATCTCGGGTGTTTTACCAGACGTTCTACCGATACCACCACGGTTTTGTCCATTTTGTCGCTTACGACCACACCCACGTTGGTTTTACGAATACCTCTTTCCATAAAGCCGTGTCACCTATTCTTTTTCTTGACTTTCTTCTACTTTGGGTTTCGAAATGCCTAATTCATATTCTCGAAGCAGCGTTTTCGCCCGCGCAATATCCCGTTTCACCATCCGAATCCGGCTTGGATTGGCAATCTGATGGGTTGCCTTTTGAATCCGCAGGTTCGACAACTCATCCAACAGATCTTCCAGAGTCTGCTTCAATTCTTCGACCGTCATTTCCCTCATTTCTTCAGTCTTCATCGTGCCCTATTCTCCTACTTCTTGACGCGTCACAAACTTGGTTTTAATAGGCAGCTTGTGCGAAGCCAAACGCATGGCTTCTTTCGCCACCTCTTCCGGAACACCTTCGATCTCAAAGAGAATCCGTCCGGGCTTCACCACCGCCACCCAGTATTCCGGAGAGCCTTTTCCTTTTCCCATGCGGGTTTCGGCCGGTTTCTTGGTTACCGGTTTATCCGGGAAGATCCGGATCCACACTTTACCACCACGGCGGATGTAACGAGTCATCGCCACACGAGCCGCTTCGATTTGCCGGCTGGTAATCCAATGCGGTTCCAATGCCTTCAATCCGTACTGACCAAAGGCCACTGTATTGCCGCGCTGGGCTTTCCCCTTCATCTTTCCGCGCTGTTGCTTCCGATATTTTACCCTTCTCGGCATTAACATGGTCCATTCTCCTTCTTAAAAAAGATTATCTTTCCAGCACACTACCGTGGCAAATCCACACCTTCACCCCAATGCATCCGTAGGTGGTCACGGCGGTGGCCGTGGCGTAATCGATGTCGGCCCGCAGGGTGTGCAAGGGGATGCGACCGTCTTTGTAATATTCCGTACGAGCCATTTCTGCCCCGCCCAGACGTCCGGCCACGGAAATTTTAATCCCCTCCGCGCCCAGACGCATGGCCGACGTAATCGCCCGCTTCATGGCCCGGCGGAACGACACCTTGCCTTCTAATTGACGGGCAATGTTCTGAGCCACCAGAAAGGCATCCAACTCCGGATGCTTGATTTCTTTAATATTTATCTGCACATCCTTTTTAATCAACTTCTTCAACTCTTCGCGAAGCTTATCCACCTCGGCACCCTTTTTCCCAATCACCACACCCGGACGGGCAGTGTGGAGTTCCAATAACACCTTTTTGGCTGTCCGTTCGATTTTAATTTTGGAAATCGCCCCATCCGGAATCCGCTTACGAATATAGCGGCGAATCAGTAAATCTTCATTTAAGGTCTGGGCATAATCTCTCTCGTTAAACCACTGCGACTGCCAGTCTTTGGTTACTGCCAAGCGAAATCCAATGGGATTTGTCTTCTGTCCCACGCTAATCCTCCAGTTGCTTAATTATTGAATATCTTCCACAACAATGGTTAAATGACTCGTTCTCCGGCGAATTCGCCCGACCCGCCCCATTGACATGGGGCGAAAGCGCCGCAGAATCGGACCGCCATCCACGTAAATTTGTTTGATGTAGAGATCTTTCGCCGTAATCTTTTTTCCTTCGTACGCTTCGAAGAAGTTGGCCACGGCCGAGCGCAGAGCTTTTTCGACGTACCTGGCACTGCGCTTGGGCGAGAAGTGAAGAATGTTCAGTGCCTCTTCCACATTCTTGCCCTTGACCAACTCCACAACCCGGCGCATTTTTATAGGCGATGTTCTCAAATATTTTTCTACAGCTCTGGCTTCCATAACGACTCCCATCCTATTTTCTGACTCGACTTGATCTTTCCGACTTGCCGGCATGACCGCGATAGGTGCGCGTGGGGGCAAATTCACCCAACTTATGACCGACCATATTCTCGGTTATGTAGATGGGAATAAACTTAATCCCGTTGTGCACCGCAATGGTGTGCCCCACAAATTCCGGCGGAATGGTACTTCTGCGAGCCCAGGTTTTTATCACCTTTTTCTGATTTTGCTCGTTCAGTTTTTCAATTTTTTGAAACAACTTTTGATCAATATACGGACCTTTTTTCAGAGACCTGGCCATTCTTCACTCCTGTTATTTGCGTCTCTTCACAATCAATGCGTCAGACTTTTTGTGTTTTTTACGTGTTCTCAAACCTTTGGCTAACTGCCCCCAGGGAGAACAGGGATGCCGACCACCGGAGGATTTGCCCTCGCCGCCGCCCATGGGGTGATCAATCGGGTTCATCGCCACGCCGCGCACGTGCGGACGCCGTCCCAGCCAGCGGGAACGCCCGGCTTTACCCAGCGACACATTGTTGTGTTCGATGTTGCCCACCTGACCGATTGTGGCGTAACATTCCAATCGGAATTTGCGAATTTCGCCCGAGGGCATTTTCAGTAGAGCGTAATCGCCTTCCTTCGCCACCAGTTGGGCATAGGAACCGGCACTGCGCGCCACCCGTCCGCCGGCCCCGGGCACCATTTCGATATTGTGCACCTGCAAACCCAGGGGAATTTTGTAAAGCGGTAAGGCGTTTCCGACCTTGATTTCGGCCTCTTCACCGGACATCACCGTATCGCCCACCGACAGCCCGTTCGGAGCAATGATGTAGCGTTTCTCCCCATCGGCGTAGTAAAGCAAGGCAATGCGAGCCGTACGATTCGGATCGTATTCAATTGCTTTCACCGTGGCCGGAATACCATATTTTTCCCGGCGGAAATCGATGATGCGGTAACGGCGCTTGTGTCCGCCGCCGCGCTGCCAGGCTGTGACCCGCCCCATGTTATTGCGACCGCCGGTTTTCTTTAACGGCATTAACAACGACTTCTCGGGCTCCGTCTTGGTAATATCATCGAAAGTTACATCAACCCGGAATCGGAGACCAGGGGTTATCGGCTTATATTTTTTCAATGCCATCGTCTCACTCCAATCCTAATTCATTAAAGTTCTTCCAGGAAATCCAGCTTATCGCCTTCCTTCAGGGTCACAATTGCTTTTTTCCAGCGGGCGGTGTGCCCGGTGACCCGTCCACCTCGGGTAAATCGCTGCCGCGGCTTGGGCTTGACGTTTACGGTCCGAACCTTGGTTACCGTAACCTCAAACCGCTTTTCCACCGCTTTTTTGATCTCAATCTTATTGGCATTCGGATCGACCCGAAAGATGTATTGGTTGTGCATTTCTTTTAAACGCAAGGCCTTTTCCGTTAATACGGGCTCAATGATAATTTCCCTT
>JAJRXE010000252.1 GCA_024276455.1 Calditrichota bacterium | reverse complement strand
AACGGTTCATTGGTAATTCGGATGTAGGGGTAACTCTTGCCGTCCCGCAGATTAACATTGTAGCGGGGTTTGTGCTTTTTAATGAGGTTCGATTCCAGGATGAGCGCTTCCACCTCGTTGTCCACAAGAATGGTTTCCACATCGGCAATGTGGCGTACCAGTGCCCGGGTTTTCGCATCCAGGTGGCGGGCTTCTTGAAAATAACTGCGCACCCGGTTGCGCAAATTCTTGGCCTTCCCGACGTAAATGACCTTTCCCTGGGCGTTTTTGTAGAGGTAAACGCCCGGCTGGGAAGGTAACGTGGCCAGTTTTCTTTCCAGGTCTTCCTGCATACTATGAACGCTCAATTTCCAATCTCCTGAATGCCTGCTCAAAGATAAAGTTCCCCACGGGGAAGGAAAAGCGCTTTTTGCATTCAGGCAGGATAGGCCGCTGCACCCTCCGGTCTTTTTCTGAATGTTTGTTTGGAATCGGGTACAAAAAGTGCGAAATTTCGGGCGGAACGGGTGTCTTCAGGTGGCTTTGTGATTTTATTAGACAAATAAAAAATGCTTGAAATAGGCAGTAGGAAGGATTATATTCACACGCTAAAAATTGATTTTTGGAGGAAGAAAGCGAATGTATTCGATTCTGGTATTTCTGTTTGTGTTGGTAGCGATTCTGATGACGATTACGATCCTGATGCAATCGTCCAAGGGTGGCGGATTGGCGGCCTCCTTTGGTGGCGGACTGGGCGGTAGTTCGGTGTTGGGTCCGCGAGCGGCGGCTTCGTTTTTACAGAAAGCGACCACGGTTCTGGCGGTACTGTACATGCTGTTGTGTTTAATTATTGGGCTGGTTGGACGCGCCGGAGAGGCCGAGCGGGCCAGTGTGATTCAACAGGAAATGCAAAAGGAACAGCAAAAACAAACGGCACCGGCCTTGCCGCTTCCTCCCACGCAGCCGGGCGGGCAGGAACAATCGCAACCGCCGCAAGGTAAATAAGAAAACGAAACCTGATTCTTGCTGGCGTGGTGGAATTGGCAGACACGCTATCTTGAGGGGGTAGTGGGCGAGACGCCCGTGCGGGTTCGAGTCCCGCCGCCAGCACCGAAGACCCGGAGCTCTCTCCGGGTTTTTTATTTTCCCTATTTCATGTTTTTGTGAACCGCCCGTGGAAGTCTGCCAGGACGGATTCTGCGGAGAATCCCGCCGCCAGCACCAGGAATTTCAAAGTAGCCCCGATTTTTTTCCCTTTTTCCCTTTTTAGAGTTGCATTTCTTTCGGGCCGGAATTAACATTGCGCAGGCGAGAACGGCTCTCCGCCCGTCTTTAAAATGGAGGGAAGTAATGCTTAAATGGAAAGGTCTGGACATTCAAGCCGAGGGGACCGGCATTACCCGCCCGCTCAGTGAACAGGTCAACCTGTTGGGAACGTTGGTGGGGCAGGCGCTTCGCACAATTGCGGGCGAGAAAATTTTTAATTACGTGGAGCAGTTCCGGCGGGAATGCAAAGAAGCCAACCTGCCGGGTCGGGGCGATTTGCGCGAACAGGTGTTGCAACAAATCCAGGATTTTCAGGAAAGGGAGCTGCTCTGGTTGCTGCGCGCTTACAGCACTTTTTTCCACATGGTGAATCAGGCAGAACAGCGGGAAATTGTCCGCATTAATCGGGAACGAGAGAAACAAACCGAAAGCGGGCGCCCTCGAAAAGAGTCCATTGCAGAAGCCATCCTGCAGTTAAAAGAGGCCGGATTTCAGGCAGCGGAAGTGGTGGCTCTGTTAAACCAGCTGGACATTCAGCCGACCCTGACGGCCCATCCGACCGAGGCGCGGCGGCGCGCCATTTTGCGCAAACAGCAAAACATTGCGCATTATTTACAACGGTTGCAGGAGTGTGAACTAACTCCCCGCGAAAAAGATGCCGCCATTCAGGAAATTTACCACAACATTCTGGTGCTACTGGGAACCGATGAAGTGCCGACCCGGCGGCCGGAAGTGCGCGACGAGATTAAACACGGCCTCCATTTTCTGACTTCTTCCATCTGGGAAGTGGTTCCGGAAATTATGGCGGACGTTCGTGACGCCTTGCAACGATTTTACAACGAGGAGGTGGAACTTCCCGTTTTTCTGCGCTACCGAACCTGGATCGGCACCGATCAGGACGGCAATCCCAATGTGACTCCGGAGGTCATTGCCAGGGCGTTTCGAATGTACCGGCAGGCGGTGCTGAATCTCTACGCGGGCGATCTGGCCCAATTGCAAAAAGAACTCAGCTTGAGCGAGCGCTTGATTCCCGCTCCTCCAGTTCTAAAAAAGTCCATCGGGAAAGAGCGGGAGCAGAATCTGCTGCCCCCTGAAGTGGAGGTTCGCCTGGCGGAGGAACCTTTCCGCTTGAAACTGGCTTACCTGCGGGAGAAAATTCGCCGTTTGCGAGACGAACCGGAAAGTTTGCCCAAACCGTACCGCAGCCGGGATTTT
>JAJRXE010000251.1 GCA_024276455.1 Calditrichota bacterium | reverse complement strand
GCGCGTGGCACCGCATCCCCGGTTCGAACGCAAGGGGCTGGATATTTACTCTACCGAGACCATTAATCTTGCCCAGGCCGTGCTGGGCACCGAGCTGCAGATTACCACCGTGGATGGAAAGAAGGTGCGTCTGAAGATTCCTCCCGGCACGGACAGCGGGAAGCAATTCCGTCTCAAGGGGATGGGAATTCACACTCCCCAGGGAAAGGGTGATCATTTCGTGAAAATCGAAATTACGGTTCCCAAGAACCTTTCCAATAAATTGAAAGAAGAATTCAAAGAGTGGGCCCGAAAAGCGGGCCTGCTCTCTTAATTTTTTCCGCCTGGCCATGGCACAAGCGGGATTTTTTATTAAAAAGACGTCAGAGATCGTGACCCGCTTTTCCGGAAAAAAGGGCAATACAAAAAGCAACTCTAACCAGCCTCCATTGCAAACATGAATATTCAGGATCAAAGAAGTTCGGTAGAATTCATTTGCGACTCCATGTTACGGGGGTTAGCCAGATGGCTTCGCTTCCTGGGTTTTTCCACCCTCCTATCTCCTACCGTGGAGGCGCTAACAACACTGATGGAGCAGCACCCCCGGGCGACGTTTTTAACCCGCAGCCGCAAGCACGCCGAACAATTCGAAACGTATTCCGTCTTCCTGCTTCATTCCGACCGGATTGAACAACAACTCCAGGAATTAAATCAGGCATTCTCGCTATTTTCCCGAATCAATTTGCTGTCCCGTTGCAGTGTGTGCAACAGAGTAATCGAATCCGTCGGTAAGGAAACAATCAAGGGTGAAGTGCCTGACAGGGTGTGGGAACACTACGAGAAATTCTGGCGCTGTCCCCAATGCGGGCGGATTTACTGGGAGGGCGGACACGTAGCACGTCTGATGGACAAACTTCGCCGGATGGGTGTACCGGTGTAAAATTGAAAATCCCCTCTTCCCCAAAATCTCCTGCAAGAAAAATAATTTATTTGTTTATTTGTTGAACCGGAACCTTTTATATTTAAGCGCTTGATTTCGTAATATCGTATTGGATTACAATGATTGAACGAGAGTAGAAAGGAGCTTTTCATGATCGATGAAGCATTATTCAGCCAAATTAAAGAGAAGATCGACTCCTACCGTAATGAAATGGTGGAATTCCAAAAAGCAATTACCCGCATACCGGCATTGAGCCCTACTAGCGGTGGCGAAGGCGAATGGGATAAAGCCATGTACATTAAAGAATTCCTGCAGAAACGCGGTATTAATCACATCGAGCAAATCGATGCCCCCGATGAGCGGGCCAAGAACGGCAAGCGCCCCAATTTGATTGTGCGCATTCCGGGCAAATCCCACGACCGCACCATCTGGATCATGGCTCATGTGGATGTGGTGCCGGAAGGCGATCTGAAGATGTGGGAGACCGATCCCTGGGAAGCGGTGGAAAAAGACGGTAAACTGTACGGCCGCGGTACGGAAGATAATCAGCAGAGTTTGACCAGTGCCGTATTTACTGCCCTGGCATTCCAGGAACTGGGCATACAGCCGGAATATGACCTGGCCCTGTTGCTGGTGGCCGATGAAGAGACCGGATCGGAATACGGGTTAACCTACATTTTGAAGAACCATCCGGATCTGTTCCGTAAGGACGACATCATCCTGGTGCCAGATGCCGGAGAACCGGATGGCAGTATGATTGAAGTGGCGGAAAAAGGCATTGTCTGGGTTAAATTTGTGACCAAGGGAAAACAAACGCACGCCAGCCAGCCGGAGCAGGGAATTAACGCCTTTAAAGCGGCCTCCCATCTGGTGGTTAGGCTGGGACGTCTCTACGAGATTTTTGACGCCCGGAACAAAGTCTTTTCTCCTCCCATCAGCACCTTTGAACCGACCAAAAAAGAAGCCAATGTTCCCAATGTAAACACCATTCCCGGCGAAGATGTGTTTTACATGGACTGCCGCCTGTTGCCGCAGTACAGCATCGAGCAATTGTTCGAGGAAATCCGTAAAATCTGCGACGAAGTGGAAAAACAATTCAATGTCAAAATAGAATTTGCGGCGGACCAACAAAAAGAGGACGCCGCCCCGGCGACTCCGGTGGACGCCCCGGTGGTAAAAAAGTTAAAGACCGCTATTAAAGAAATTTACCGGGTGGAAGCCAAACCAATGGGTATCGGCGGCGGCACGGTCGCGGCAATATTTCGGCGGGCGGGTCTCCCGGCGGCCGTGTGGTCCACCATCGACGACACCTGCCACCAGCCGAACGAATACTGTGTGATTGACAACATGGTGAACGACGCCAAGGTGTTTGCCCACCTGTGCTTGCAGAAAGACTGATTCCTAATTGTTTGATCCAAATAAACAAAAGGCAGTTAGGTGTTTTTAATTTTCTGACTGCCTTTTGCTTTTTCTAATTCTTTAAATGCAAGGTTCAGAATGGTAACATTTACAACCGACTACTTTTCTACATTGCAATAAAGGTTTTTTTCCTGAAGATACGTCTTTCTTTTTTCGAACTGGGTATTCTACAAAATTTTAGAGAACGAAAAGGAAAATTTTAAATCTCTTTTCTTCCCCTAAAAATATTTTATATTGGCATGCGTTTGAATCGGAATAATGAGAAAGGATTTTAAGAATGGAATACTGGCGACATGGCCGAACAGTGATTCCCGTAGGGGGAATTTACCAGAGCAACCACACGGCGATTGAAGAAGTTCAGGAATTTGAAGAGCAACCGTGCAGCCTTCCCTTAAAGGAAGTCCGTTTCGGCACCAACGAAGAAGGCTATTTGACCGTTCACCTGGGAGATGACCTGTTTTTCATTACCTATCCAGCGCTGAAAACATTGGCAAAAGCACTCAAATTGCCGCCAGCCTTTATTAATAAATTTCCGCCCAGCAAACTGGTGCTGGATGCATTGAACAACAATCCTTACCTTCTGGACGAAAATAGTCTGACCAATTTCATCATCTGGAAATGGAATGACCGCCGGGTGATTAGCGGTTTCCTGCCCCGAGAAACAGCCTCCATTCCCCTGCTCCACTTTTTGCAGATGGCGGAAGATTACCGTAAAGATTCCGCCGCCGAACTGGAATCCATTGCTCTAACCGGGGAAGAAACCGTGTTGTATTTCCTGCTTCCGGAAGAAATGGCCCGGGACGGCTTTGCATTCAAAAGCGGCTTTGCCCTGCACTATTCCCCTACCCTGCCAATTGACACCATTATTTCCCCCTTTTACCGGATGTCTGTCACCAGCACTTCCGGGGAATTTTTTGATTTCGATTTTGAAGCGCCAAAGAAATTGCGGGTTGCCAAACGGAGCAAAAGCGATTTCGAATCGCTTACCCTGCAGTTTGCCACCCAGTACCAGGGAGAAGACCTGGGCGTGGATTTCGAGACCAACCTGAAGCGGGGCATCGCTGCCCGTCAACTCAATGAAGTTCGTTTTTCCATCTGGAAGACCTTAAAGTCTCTTACCACCTCGGTGTACAATTACAACGGCATGAAAGTGGAGCGAAAAACCGTGACCGACGAGTTGTTACCGGAATTTACCCGGTTTTTAGCCGAGCACCAGGAACTGCTTAAAACCAAAGAGCCGTTTGAAATCAACAGCATTTTAGTCGATTTTTATTTACCGCTTTTATTAAACCGGATTTACACTTTCCCACCCAGTAGTGAAAGCCCTTATTTTCTGATTCGCTACCGGCGCACCATCGGCCGGATGTTTAACCGTATTCTGGAAGAAATGGGCGACGTAATTCTGGAAACGTGATTTTAAACTGCAAACTGGAAGACAGTATTGAAACCGGCCAGTAACCGAGTCAGCTCCAGGATAACCGGAGTTTTCTCGAGGCTACCATTGAAACGTAATTATTCCCTTTTAAAATATTCCGTCAACCTCTATTTAAATAAAATACAGCGCTTAAATACAATGCTTGCGGCGGAAAGAATAGGATTCTCCCCACGCGAGAACCCGCGGGACCCTGTTAGAGGTACACACAATTTCAAATCGGGAGATTTAACGTTACAATCTTACCCAAAATAATAATAGCGGTGTAAAAACACCGCTATGCTGCGGAGAGGGTGGGATTCGAACCCACGGTACCCCGTTAGGGGTACACACGATTTCCAGTCGTGCCCGTTCAACCGCTCCGGCACCTCTCCAGATTCAAGCGTAAAATTTAATGCGCTAAAATACAGTCAATTCGTTTCCCGCAATTTACGGAAAAAATCGCTCAAGATTAAAGAACATTTGTTTTCCAGAACCCCGGAAACAACCTCAACGCGATGATTGAGCCGCGGATCTTTCACAATGTTGTACAACGTTCCGCACGCCCCTCCCTTGGGATCCGCCGCTCCAAAAACCAGAGTCGCAATGCGGGCCAGCACAATCGCTCCGGCACACATTACGCAGGGTTCCAGGGTTACGTAGAGGGTACAATCTAACAATCGCCGCGATCCCAGATATTCTGCCGCCGCCGTAATCGCAATAATTTCCGCATGAGCCGTAGGATCCTGTAATTGTTCTGTAAGATTATGTCCCTTGCCGATAATTTTATTTTCAAAGACCACCACTGCACCAATCGGAACTTCTCCCTTGTCGTAGGCTTTCTCTGCTTCCCGCAGCGCCTGTTCCATCCAATATTCGTGATCGGTTTGTATATTCATTCCTTTTTAGGGAGACGTTCCCTATCCCTAAATCCGTATTAAATCCTTCCCAACACGGGCCAAATTTAAACAAATTGCCCCGGTAAAACAAATAAATTCTACTTTTGCAATCACTTACTCCCTGGGATTCGCCGCGCAAAGCAAGTGAATATACCCCCCAAAATAACGATGTTCCCGTAAATTTGTGAATCCCAATTCGGTCAGAATTTCTTTCCAATCGTGATTAATAAAATCTTCCGCCAGTTCACATTCTAACTTGCGAATGAAGAATCGAATATACCAGGACGCCCGATCCACCGCAAAATGATTGTAATCCAGAATACAGAACTCCCCGCCGGATTTTAAGTTTTGCTTCACATTCTCAATAATTTTCAATCGCTCCGGTTGTTCAAAACCATGTAATACGAAAGAAATAAAGGCCTTATCGACCTTTTCCGGTAAACTAAACGGTTCTTCAATCCGTTGATCTAGCAGTTCAATTTGGGGATACTTCCCCTGCTTTTTCCGAAGTTGGTCCTGCATTTCCTTTCCAATTTCCAGGGCATAAATTTTCCCGTTCTCTTTCAAATACGGCATCATCAGCACGTCATTGCGTCCGGTGCCAGCCCCCAGGTCCACAACTTTTTCTCCCGGCTGCAACTGCAGGTCGGCAATAACCTGTTGAATGAAATCAGAATATTTTCCCAGGGTAATCAAATTCATTAACCAATCGTACCAGCGGGCTTCCAATCCTTTTACTTCTACCTTCGTCCGTTTCGCCATTTTTCACCTGTCTTTTCTTCTTTTGATTCATTTAAATCCGCAAAGTTTCATGGGAGTTGGGGAGTAAGTTAACAAAACATCGTTGATTCCAGGTTCTTAACGGATCCAGTTTCCCCG
>JAJRXE010000250.1 GCA_024276455.1 Calditrichota bacterium | reverse complement strand
CCGGGTCCCGGATGTTACGACTGCCATCCCAACAGTAATCCGGCGGAACCCCTGGATGTGAACCAGTGTTACGGGTGCCACGGTCGGCAGAAGACCGAGGCAGTGAAGCTGGGGTTGCCCGATGTGCATCGCGACGCCGGGATGGTATGCTGGGATTGCCACAGCAAAGACGACATGCACGGCGACTCGGATGGAACAGTGTACGCGTCCATGCTGGAGAACGGCGCCATTGATGCCGAGTGCGAGGATTGTCATTACGAGGGAGGGGAAGCACCCTATCCCGATCACCGCGCTTACGACCCGCACAACGGAAAACTGCACTGTACCGCGTGCCACGCTCGCACCGTTATTAGCTGCTACAACTGCCATTTCGAGAGTATGGTGGAAGCTCACGTAAAGCGGGCTTACAAACCGATCAACGATTTTGTGTTGTTGGTAAACCGGGAAAAAGACGGAAAAGTCTATCCGGCTTCTTTCCAGTCGCTCTCCTATGGGGATACTACGTTTGTGGCGTTTGGTCCCTTTACACCGCACACCATCATGAAGGAAGGTCGCACCTGTTCCGACTGCCACAATAATGAAGTGGTGCAGGAATATGCTTCCACAGGCGAGATTCGTTTTACTACCTGGAATTCCGCAGACAGCACCCTGAGCTGGAAACACGGCGTAGTACCCATTCCGCCGGATTATGAGACCTCTTTTAAAATGGATTTCATTACCTACACGGGAGACGTAACCGATCCGGCAGGTCCCTCTAAAAAGTGGAAAGCCCTTGGTAAGGACACCTGGGATGGGCATCAGATGTTTTTTGCCACCCCGCTGACTGAAGAGCAAATGGCCTGGCTGGAGAACGACATTCCGGCCAATTTCGAAACCAGTTTGCATGGTACCCGCAACGGAAAAGATTACTGGTACGGAAAGGAAAACGGTGGGTTTGAGCATTTTACCGACACGCCGATTGAAGAGCTGGGCTGCAAGAATTGTCACGGGCCAACGGACGCCGACGGAAATGCGTACGATGAGAATAATCCCTATCCGGGTCCCTGGTGCGGCGATTGCCACCAGTCCGACGAAAACCACACCGTGACCGTTGACCAGTGCTACAGTTGCCATGGGCGTCAGAAATCCGAAATGGCTCTGGGAATTTCCGACGTTCACCGCGACGCCGGCATGGTGTGTTGGGATTGCCACGGGCCGGAAGACATGCACGGGGATGGTAATACGTACGTCTCCCTGAGCGAACCGGGCGCCATTCACAAAGACTGCGAAGATTGTCACACCGATCTTCCCGCGGATCACGCAAGTAACGATCCGCACGGCGGAAAGCTCCATTGTACGGCCTGCCACACTCAAACGGTTCTGAGCTGCTACAATTGCCACTTCGAGAGCATGAAAGACGCTCATGTGAAACGGGCAAAGCAAAAGATTACCGGTTTTGTCATTCTGGTTAATCGGGAAAAAGATGGTAAGGTGGGAACCGCCTCCTTCCAGTCGCTAACCTACCAGGGAAATGCCTTTGTGGCTTTCGGACCCTACACGGCTCACACGATTACCAAGACCAATGCCCGCCGCTGTATCGACTGTCACGAGAATTTTGGTGGCTCGGTGGCTGCCATTGAGGAATACAATTCCACCGGTCAGATCAAATTCGCCACCTGGAACGAAGCCGACAGCACACTGAGCTGGTTGCAGGGTGTCATTCCGTTCCCGGAAGATTACAACCGTTCTTTTAGAATGGATTTCATTACTTACAAGGGCGATCCCCATGATCCGGCCGGACCTTCCAAAAACTGGGCGAAAATTGGTAAAGACAAATGGGATGGCCATCAGCTTTTCTTTGCTTCACCGCTGACCAAGGACCAACTGGCTAAATTAGGTGTGGACACCACCTTAACGGCGATTTATGAAAAAGAAGCAGCGATTCCCAGCGGATTCGCCCTGGAACAGAATTACCCCAATCCCTTCAACCCAACTACTACCATCGCCTTTAAACTGCCGAAAGCTACCCTGGTAACGCTAAAGGTTTACAATCTGCTGGGCGAAGAGGTGATGACCCTGCTGCAGAATCAGAAAATGACTCCCGGTATCCACAAGGTAGTGCTGGACGGGGAGAATCTGGCTTCTGGAATTTACTTCTACCAGTTGCAAACCCCGGAATTCAGTCAGTCCCGTAAGATGGTGTTAATGCGGTAGGAAAAATTAGTTTGTTTTCTTCCCGAAGGCGTGAGAGGGAGACCTCCCACGCCTTTTTTAATTTCGTTCTGTTTTTGGGATGAAAATTAACAGGAATTTAACTCCTCTTTCGTTTAATACCTCATGATTTGTGTCTCGACTCCGATCTTTTTCTTCTCGCCCTTTTCCCTTGATACGGCAGGGAAGCAATTCGTTGGTTCCGATTGATTCTGGAGTTTAATCAGCTGAGAAAAACAAGGAGAGAATTCGCTATTGAGATTATTTTACATCCACATTTGATTTCGGTAACTATTTAATGTAACTTACTTTATTGATTAAAGGAGTAATATGGTTTTAAATTGGAAATAAAAAAATCAT
>JAJRXE010000249.1 GCA_024276455.1 Calditrichota bacterium | reverse complement strand
TGGTGTTTCTCTTCATGGGCGGATTTATGATTGCCATTGCCTTGCAGGAATGGCAGTTACACCGCCGCTTTGCCCTCCACACCATTTCCCTAATTGGAAACAACCCCCGTAAAATTATTCTTGCTTTCATGATTGCCACTGCGCTGCTTTCCATGTGGATTAGCAATACCGCGACCACCATCATGATGTTGCCCATTGGTCTGGCGGTGATTCGGCAGTTGCAAAACAAAAGTGCGGACCAGGATCCGGAACAAAACCAGTTCGGGACCATTTTGATGCTGGGCATCGCCTACAGCGCCAGCATCGGTGGCATCGCCACCCTGATCGGCACACCGCCCAATGTGGTATTTTCGGGAATTTACGGTAAATATTTTCCCGACTTGCCGGAAATATCGTTCATGAAGTGGATGCTGATGGCGTTTCCGGTGTCCCTGTTGATTTTTTTGTTCATGTGGTTCTATTTGACCCGGGTGGTTTTAAAGAAAGAAGATTTACCGGCAATGCTCGCTCGCAATATCTTTCGAGAGCAAATACAAGAACTGGGGCCGATTACCGCCCCGCAACGCTGGGTGCTGGGGATATTTTCGCTCACCGCTTTGCTGTGGATGTTCCGGGCGGATATCAAAATCGGCGGATTCGTGCTGCCCGGCTGGCCGCACCTGTTTGGATTGGCTGGACGCATTCAGGACAGCACCATTGCCATCGGAATGGCCGTACTGCTGTTTATGATTCCCGTGAAAGGCGAACCGGAGCGAAGAACCGTTCTTACCTGGAAAAACCTGCTGCAGTTGCCCTGGGACATTCTGATTCTGTTTGGGGGTGGTTTTGCCCTGGCGGACGGGATTCAGAAGTCCGGTCTGGCCGATTATTTGGGGCGACATCTGGAGTTTGTGGGACACCTGCCTCTGTTTCCCATGCTGTTTTTGATTGCCCTCTCGGCAGCCCTTTTAACGGAATTTACGTCCAATACGGCCGTGGCTACCACCATTCTGCCCATTCTGGCGGCGCTGGCGGCGAATCTTCATATCAACCCGATTCTGATTATGGTGCCGGCTACCGTGGCGACTTCCTGCGCCTTTATGCTGCCGGTCGCCACTCCGCCTAACGCCATCGTATTCGGGTCCCGTTACATTCCTATCCAGAAAATGGTGAAAATCGGTTCGGTGCTCATTGTGGCATCGGCATTGATTGCCAGCATATTCTTTTTCCTGATCTTTCATTTTCTGGGATTTTAAAAGAGGTTCATCCTATCCCTGGTGGGAGAGGTTGAGTTGGTTTTTGGATTTTCCTTTTCCCCGGGGCTACTCTCACCGGCCTCCCTGACGGGAGGCGTTTGCTTTGGCCACCCAAAACGCACCTTTGAGCGAAGGAATTGAAAAAAATCCCGCTAGGGATTTTGTGAATTTAGCCCACCAAATATTTGGTGGGTTGAGAATGAACGTACCAGAGAATATTTATCCCGTCAGGGATAAAATGAAAATTTGAGGGGAGTCAAAAATTTAAAAAAGGCCGGCAGAGGTCGAAAAACGACTCCACCGGCCCTTTAACAAGAGGATGAAAATTTTACAGGCCGATGAGTTCGAAACCGGCCTCTTTTTTCAATTTTTCCAGATGCGCCTGATAGGCTTCCTGGGCTTTCTGATTTTTCAACTTTTTCTCAATTTCACCCCGCACCTCTTCCAGCGGGCGGGTTTCTTTTTGACGTCCCTCTACTTTGAGAATGTGATAGCCGTAGCGGGTTTCAATAATGTCGCTGATTTCTCCCACCGGGGTATTGAAAGCCGCTTCCTCGAACGGTTTCACCATCACTCCCCGGGCAAAATTCTCGTACAGTCCGCCTTTGTCCTTCGATCCCGGATCCTCGGAATATTGTTGCGCTAATTTGGCAAAATCTTCCCCCGCCCGGGCTTTGGCAAGAATCTCTTCCATTTTCTTGCGGATTTCTTTTTTCTCTTCCTCGCTTTTGCCCTGCGTGCTTAATAAAATGTGCCGCACGGTCGCGGTCTTGTCTTCATTGTAAGCTTCCTGAATGTCCTCTTCCGTTACATTGGTGGCGCTGGTTAGGACGCTGTCCAGATAGGCTTGAACGGTCAACGCTTCCCAGATGTCTTTTCGCACCTGCTCCATGGTGTAGCCACGGGCTTGTAAAAACTGCTCGTATTTTTCCTTCGTTCCGGCTCGCAAATACTGTAAATTCAACAGACTGTCGATTTCCTGTTCGGTGGCGGAAATGTTCATTTTCTTAGCCGCTTGCAGCAATAGTTTTTTCTCCGCCAGGTTCTCGGCATTCTGCACAATGGCGCTTTTTAAGGAAGCCTCCGGCAGATTCTTAATCTGATTAACCTGATTGCCCAGATTGTTGTAAAAAGTCTGAATGATTTCGTCAGTGGTAATTACAAAACTGTTGGTTTTGGCAACCACGGTCTTCTTGTCCGGATCGAGTTGGGGGATTTTGGTCGCCAGGTCCTTGGCTAATTTGTAAGCCGGCGTGCCTTCTTTCAGATGGAATCCTTCCGTCTTCTGGGAACAAGAGAGGGCCACTATGGCCAGTAAAATGGAAAAAACAAAAAACTTTTTCATTCGGAATCTCCTAAAAAATTAAACAAACGGATTTTTTAATTAACTAAACCGCAAGATAGGAAAATATTTTCTGGATTCATAATCTTTTTCGAGAAAAGAGGAAACCGGCGGTCCGGAGAACGCTGGGAGGTGGATTCAAACTGGTTCCTGCTCCCACGTGTGACCGCGTTGGGAAAAACTTTGCGAAGCGGGGCGAGGGGAGTTATTTTTGGTTGTTTGATGAGGAGGAAGAGGATGTCCGAAATCGGGAAAATGCGGTGGCGGATCGGTGCAATTTTACTCGTGGTAGTTCCGCTGGGCTTTGCCACCAAGTTTTACCACGGTCCGGCCAGCGCCTGGGTGGCTAATTCTCTGAGCGGGATGTTTTATGAGATTTTTTGGTGTCTGGTCCTGTTGCTGCTTTTCCCGCGTCTCTCCCCCTGGAAGATTGCCGGAATGGTTTTCCTGATTACCAGCCTGCTGGAATTTACCCAATTGCTGGAGGGACGCCTGCTGCTCTGGATCAGGAGCTATTTTTTGGGACGGATCCTGATCGGCACCACCTTCCGCTGGGGCGATCTGTTTTATTACCTGCTGGGGTCCGTGCTGGGCGCCCTCATTTTGGTACGCCTCGCCGGAAAGGAGTAGGACGATGGTGGCGCAAACAGATGGAATCATTCAAATTGCGGGGGTGCGTCATCAACAGGAGGCGGATTTGTTGGTGGCTTGCGGCGTCGATTTCATTGGTTTCCCGTTGCGATTAACGGTGCACCGGGAAGATCTCTCCGAGGAGGCGGCTCGCCACATTATCGCCCGTTTACCTCAAACCGTGAAAGCGGTACTTATTACCTACCTGAAGCGGGCGGAAGAGGTGCTGGCTTTAACCAATTATTTGCAGGTTGAAGTGGTTCAATTGCACGGCAGCATGAACCCGGCGGAAGTGAAGCGATTGAAAAACCGCCGTCCGAATTTGAAAATCATTAAGAGTTTGATTGTCCGGCCGGGGAATTTCTCGGCGCTTAAACAAGAAATGGCCGCTTACTCCCCCTGGTGCGATTTCTTCATCACCGATACGTTCGATCCGGAAACCGGTGCGAGTGGTGCCACCGGAAAAACCCATGATTGGGCGGTGAGTCGTCGGTTGGTGGAATTGTCGCCGCTGCCGCTGATTCTGGCCGGAGGACTCCGTCCGGACAATGTGGCGGAAGCCATCCGACAGGTGCGGCCGGCCGGTGTGGACGCGCACACCGGAGTGGAAGACGAGAAAGGCGCCAAAGATCCGCGCCGGGTCAACGAATTTGTTCGCAATGCCCGGGCGGCTTTTAAGCAATTAAAAAATCAGGGAGAGGAGGAAGGCAGAAGCTGATGGAGGTATTTCCAGACTTCTTCCGGCGTTTGCTGTAATTGGGGGTGGAAAAGAACGTTGATCCGGGGACCGAGGGGACGCCAGATCTCCGGATCAGTGGGGCCGAAAAGCACCAGAGCGGCGCATCCCAGCAGCCCGGCGAAGTGCGATATTCCCGAATCATTACCCAGGTAAACATCGCAATGTTGTAAAATATGAGCTACTTCCGCCAGGTTTAATCCTTCCCTGAAATCGACCTCTTGGGGAGACAACCGGGCCCGCAGTGCCTTTTCGATTTCCCGGTCGGACTCGCCGACCAGCAGCAGCGGGCGGATTCCCCGTTCCCGCTTGAGGCGCCTGACCAGAGCGGCAAAATGTTGTACCGCCCAGCATTTGCGGGGACTTCCACTGCCGGGATGAATGACAACCCGGGGACGTTCGGGCGGTAAGACGATTTTTTCCGCCCTAAAAAATGGGGTTGGTAAGGTGAATTCCCAAAGCGCTTTTCTGCCAAGCAGAGGAATTTCCAGCGATTGGAGGGTGCGCAGAAAGAAGCGGCTGGCGTGTTCGGTTAGTTGCTCCGGGCGAAACGGTTGAAAAATAACCGGACCTGGACAGAGTGCTTGCAGATTCTTCCCAAAGATTTCGTCCCCGAACCAGCTGACAATCAACTCCTCACGGGCCAGAAAGTCCAGACGGAGGTCGGATCCGGGAGAGCGATTGAACAGGCGGTGAAGTGGCAATTCGTCCGGTGAATACACCGTATCGACCAGGCCCCCTTTTAACCATTCCCAGTAGCGGGGATAACCCACCACGGTAAGGCGGGCGCCGGAGAAAGCCCATTTTAAAGCCACCAGAGCCGGCAGGCTCAACAAACTGTCCCCCAGTGCCCCCGGATGAATCACGGTAATCCGGCGAATCTGGGAGAACCGCCGAACCGGAGAACTTTTCTGCGAACGCAAATCTGTCACCGTTTCCCTTTCTCTGCTCATGTTCTCGCCTGGCTCTAAATTAATATATCCGGCGGTTTTTTAAAATGGGGGAGTGATTTCCCGAAGCAATACCGATTTGTGATTTTAAAAATCCGGTTTAACATTTGTAAAATGAAGGGAGGGATATTATCTTGTGGCGTTAAATTGCCTTTGCCTCTCTTCCCGGGTTAATTCCGCCCTCTCGGAAACACCGGATGGAAAAGTCGGCTGGCGAGGAATAAATGTCAGGTGAGCGGAGTAGAACGCATTGAATCCTTCCTTAAGCAAGATCGCGAAAAATCCAGGCGTGATTTGGGAAGATAATAGGGATGATGCATAAAACCTTCTGGTGGGAAGAGATCGTTTTGTTGACAGGCGAAAGGCAATGTAAAAAACGCAATACATAACGAGCAGGGAGTCATCAATGAATACTCAAAAATTGGCGCTGCTAATTATTCTGGCAGGATTGCTGTTTCTGCAATGTTCCCGAAAATCCGGGAGTGATTATGTGGTGAAAGTCGGGGATCAGCGGTTAGATAGCGAAACTTTTCTGGTCCAGTACGAGCGGACCCGCGATTTCGCCCGTTCGAAAGAATTTACGGTCGGACAGGTCCGGGCGGTGCTCGAGCAAACCATTGTTCCCATGCTGTTATTCCAGGCGGAGGGGTACCGTTTACATCTGGATCAGGACAGCGCCTTTGTGGCGTATTTGAAGGACGAGAAAAAGCGCCTGTTGATTACCGGTGACGGACCGCTTTACCACAGCATTGTGAAAGGAAATTTCGAGGCGACCGACCAGGAGGTGCAGGATTTCTACGATCACCTCGGGGTGGAGCTCAAAGTAGCCCATTTGCTGGTCAAATCGCAGCATCTGGCGGATTCGCTCTACCAATTATTGCAGGATGGGGCGGATTTTGACGCGTTAACCTTTCAGTATTCGGTGGATCGGAGTACCGCTACCCGGGGAGGCGTGATTCCTCGCTTCATCAGCTGGGGGAATATGGCTCCCGCATTTCAGGAGGCTGCGTTTCGCCTGCAAGAGGGGGAAATTTCCGCTCCGGTGAAGACACCCTACGGGTACCACATCATTAAACTGATTCAGAAACAGTCTCGGGAGCGCAAACCGTTAGCTGATCTGCAAGAGCAAATCCGACGGAAGATTGAACAAAACAAGAAGAACCTTTTCATTGAAAAGTATTTAATGAACCTTTACGATCAGTACCAGGTGAATTTGGATGAACAACTGGTGCACCAGCTGTTACGGGCGGTGGGGCCCAACGGAAAACTACTGGAAGAACGTTTCTCCGAACAGGAATTAGAAAAGCCGCTGGTAACATTTGAGGGAGGTTCCTGGAGTGTTGGAGAATTTATTCGGCGCTACGATGGCATTCCCCCACAGTCCCGCATTCCGCTCCGAACGCCGGAAGGGGTGGAAGATTACGTAAAAATGACCATTGTCCCGGATTTGCTTTACCAGGAAGCCCTTCGCCGGGGGTTGGACAAAAACGATGAGTTTTTGAAAGAATTTACCCGCATGAAGAATTCGCTGGTGGGACGTTATTGCCAGAATAAACTGGTAACCACCGCGGTGGCGGTTTCCGAACAGGAAGCGCTCGATTTTTACAATCAGAACAAAACTCGCTTCGGGAATCGTCCGGCCAAAGAGGTCATGCCGTTGCTGCAGCGCATGCTGCGCTCCAATAAGATGAAGCAGAAGAGAACCGAAGTGCTGGAGGCGTTGCGCACCCGCCATCCGGTTGAGTACAATGAGCAGGCCCTGGTGCAGGTGGTGGCCCGGTTGAACGAGGACAAAGTTGCCCTGGCAAATTAGACCCGGTACATTGGTCCGGACGAAGAACGGTGGGCGGAGCGGTTAAACTTTCGTGCGGATCGGACTGGTTTTTTTCTTCCAAACCCGGGAAGAACCTAACCGGGCAATCTGGTCAATCGGGGATGAAAAAATCTCCCACCGGAAGTAAACAGCGATTGCCTTAGAAAATGAATGACCGTATGGAAAAACGGAACTGTCTGAAAAAGTGCCGATTCGTGTTGAGGATCTGGTTTTTGTTATTACCGGCCGCCGTTTTTAGCCAGGCAGTGGAAAATCATTTCCCGGTACCTCGAATTCCATTTAACCCTCGCCATTACGTCTGTTACCGAACTCCCCGGCAAATACATATCGATGGAAGATTCACTGAACCAGCCTGGCAGCAGGCCGCCTGGACAGACGATTTTGTCGATATTGCAGGGGCGGAGGGAACCCCGCCGCACTTTCGTACCCGGGCTAAAATGGTCAGATTCCGTTCCTCACCGCCTCCCTGGCTGGTCCATAGTCGGAACGTAAAATAGTCAAACGGTTAGCGGTGGAGTTTCTCTTCGAACGGCTGACCGTAGTGCAGGGTGACTTCCAGGGCGGGATTGATGCTGGTTTCCTGCACGGAAGTGCCGCGAATCCGCCCGCTGGTTCCCACGGAGAAATAGCCCCGGAGTGGATTGCGCAAATGGTTCACCCGGTGATTGCGCCGGAACATGTCCCCGCTCACCAAACAATTGACCCCCCAACGGGATTAATAGCCAGGGCGGCTGCTTCCCGCCAGACCCGGTTCAGGCCACCGGCGCGGTCGTCCAGAATATGTTCCGAAAAGCGGTAGAACGATTCACCCAGAGCCATACCGCCAAAGGTGGTCATTACAGTGTCGTTGTAACTGGGGTATTCGCTTTCCATGAAAAATTCCCACATGAGACTGCCGGCAAAAGAGAAAGGGGCGGATTCCCAGAAGTTAAATCCGTTGCTGCGAGCCGCATTAAAATAAAGACTCCCGTGAAAAGGGTGGTCGAAAAAGTTGACCTTGAATTTGTTGGGATCCCATTCCATGCCGTGGCGGAGATTTGCTTCTACGGTGCGCCAGCCAATTTGAAAGGAATAATTGTCTTCCCGGATGAAATAGTTGAAGCTCCACACGAGAGCGTTGACCCCTAACGCCTCGGCAACGGCCACAACCGGACGACGGGGAGTGGGGGGCAGAGATTCTTCTTTTTGGTCGGGCAGTTCCCCCAAAACGAGTCCACTGAAAAAAATCAAAAATAATATACTGAACGCAATTTTTTTCACGATGATTCTCCTGAGTTATGGAATTGGTGCAAGTTAATGTTAAAAACGGGATTAAATTTTTGCAAGGAAAAATTTGGGGAGAATTTTTTTCAGTGTGAGGGATGAGCAACTTAAAAATTTTTAGCCGAAGCGGATAATCTTACCTGTTCCGGGATTTTAACAAATTTTGTAATTTGCAATTGGACAGAAAAATTCTAAATTAAGCGACAATGGGAATAAAAAAGAGGCGATTATGGGAAAAGCGCATTTACGACCCGGGGGAATTTTCCTGGTGCTTTTATTGGTTTTTGGAAGTGCGGCCTGCAGCGAAGAAGCCGATTCGCTGAGATTCGCTCTGGATTCGCCAAACGGACTGGTGAAAATTTTGTTTCGTACGGAAGCTGAAAAGTCAACTTACGAGGTGTCTTTTGCTGGAAAAACCTTGCTCAACGAATCCGCCCTGGGGTTTCAATTCAAACATATGCCTCCGTTAAAGGAAAATCTTCGGGTGGAAAAAGTGGAGAGACGGGAGGTGGACGAGAGCTGGCAACCGGTTTGGGGGGAAGAGAGCCGCATCCGTAATCACTTTCGGGAAATGACGGTGTATTTGCGAGAGGGGCAGGAACCGGGGCGCCGGCTGCAGATTGTTTTTCGCGCCTACAACGACGGGGTGGCATTTCGCTATGTTCTGCCGAAACAACCCGGTCTGGACACCCTGGAAATTACCTCCGAAGAAACCCGTTTTAATTTTGCCGGTAATTACACCGCCTGGTGGATTCCGGCGGACTGGGACAGTTACGAGCATCTCTACCGGGAAACACCGCTGAGCGAAATGCCGGACGCCAACACCCCCATTACCCTGATGACTCCGGACAGCGTTTACCTGAGCATTCACGAGGCGGCTTTGACCGATTACGCCGGGATGACCCTGAAGAAAATCCCCGGCACTCAGCATGAGTTTAAGTGCGATCTGGTTCCCTGGCCGGACGGGGTGAAGGTGAAGGGAAAGACGCCGCTGAAAACCCCCTGGCGGACCATTCAGATTGCCGACCGTCCGGGAGGGTTGATTGAATCGCACCTGATCCTGAACCTCAACGAACCCTGCGCCCTGAAGGATGTCTCCTGGATTCGCCCCATGAAATACGTGGGGATCTGGTGGGGCATGCACATCGGCCAGTGGACCTGGTACGCCGGTCCCAGGCACGGCGCCACCACCGATCGCACCAAACAATACATGGATTTTGCTGCCGAGCACGGTATTCCCGCTGTACTGGTAGAAGGCTGGAATAAGGGCTGGGAGAGCTGGTTGCGCCAGGGGACTAAATTCAGCTTCACGGAATCCTACCCGGATTTTGATCTGGAAGAGGTGGTGCGCTACGGCAGGGCCAAAGGCGTGGTGCTGATTGGTCACCACGAAACCGGCGGCAACGTGCCGGATTACGAGCGTCAAATGGAAGCGGCCATGAGCCTCT
>JAJRXE010000248.1 GCA_024276455.1 Calditrichota bacterium | reverse complement strand
CGACTCCCGCCCGGGTTCCGCTGTGAAGATAAGCCACCACCTGTCCGATATTGGTGGTTTTTGCACGGGAGGGGAACAGATACTCCCCACCACCCGGAGCGCTTCCTAAACGGAAGGATACCTCCACCCCGTGCTCCAGATCCACCGGACGACCGCTGGAATCCTGTACCTCGAAAACCAGCTCCGCTGTTTCGGGCGCTCCGCTTTCCTGCACCCCAATTTGAGAAGCCGACTGGGCGAACAACACAATACTTGCCGCCGAACCGGATGCCTCAACCACCTGAGCCGTGGGCTGGAGTTTCAGGGTGGGAACGTCAATATTCCTTCCCGGTACCGCCAGAACCTGGGTCGTGTCGGGATGAAACCCTTCCTTGTAGGCAATGATCACCATCTCCACCGTTCCCTCAACTTCCAGCTCGATGTAATACTGACCGTTTTGATCCGTCAGATAGGTCCACTCGCTGGAATTGGCCAGAAGCCGCACCACTGCACTGTCCACCGGGGTGTTGGTTTCCTGATTTAACACCTGGCCACTGATTCGCACCGTGCTGGTAACGGTCTCCCCCTGATCTTCCTCGGTTGGCGTCTCGCAGCCAAACTGCAACACCAAGGTTAGAGCAACCAGTAGTACGATTAAAATGGTGTGTTTCATTTTATTTCCCCACTTTTATTTTTCCCTGTTTTCGATAAAAATCGATTCGGTCATGCAGCTTTTTTCGATAATCGTAAAGCAATAGTTTCCGTCTTTTTCTGGTCAATTCCATTTCAAAACGCTCTTTCAGGGTCGGAAGCAACTCTACTTTCAAGAAAATAATTAATTCTTTTTTCACTTTAATTTTCGCCTCATGCCCGAACACGTACCGTAATCCGAAGAACCACCAGGGAAGATCCTTGAGGAACGGAATCCCTTCGCGGGTGGTTCCTTCCTCGGTCAAAGTCAATCCGCCAATAATGGTTTCTTCCCCGTCGAGCATTAAAATGGAGGTTTCCGCCGTGGATTTCTTGATTTCCAATCCCTGATCGCTGTTGGCGGTGTTACTGCGTTCGATGTGTAAATCTAGGTGAATAAAATCGATGGAATCGTGACGGATGACCACCGGTTTCACCTTGATGATTGAACCGGTGGAATAAAATTGAGTCACCGTATTTCCGGCAAAATCGCGGATGGTAACCGCGACATCGCTCCCAACCTGAATGCGACCTTCCTGCCCGGATTTTACTGTAATCTGGGGACTGGCAATCACTTCGCCAATTTTGTCATTTTCCAGGGCTTTAAATTCCGCCAGCAAATAACCAAAATCCAGGTCTGGTTCAATCACGGTCCGGAAGGTGTTGGGTTTATCGCTGGCCGCATTCATCTCCACCCCCAGATTCACTCCACTGCCCCGGAAAAACTGCCAGCTCATTCCCACCTGGCGCAACTTAGCGGCATCCCCTTCGAAAAAAATGGCCGAAATGACCACTTCCCGGCTATTGAATTCCTCTAACTCTTTCCGTTCTTCTTCGGTCAGGCCGGCCGCATCTTCCGAAACCGGTACGATTTTGATGTAATCCGGCGTCTCCTCGTACCAGAGCTTATTTTTACGGAGGACCAGTTCAAAGGCATCCATCCAATACATTTTGTTGACATCCACTCCGATGGGGAAATTGCGATTTTCCGGGTCAAT
>JAJRXE010000247.1 GCA_024276455.1 Calditrichota bacterium | reverse complement strand
AGAGCTGGGAACCGTCGTACATGGCCAGACCCTGTTCGTCCGTCGCTAACCATTTAACGTTGTCCACATCGAGCGCAATATGGGTGACAGAAGTGTTAGGATTCCAGGGATCGGCAAGGTTAAAAATCTCCCAGCTGGAACCATCGTAAATACAGAATCCTCCCGATTCTGTACCAAGGTACATTTTCCCGCTGGTGTAAAGCGTTCCGCCATTTTCCAGCGCAATGGCATTGACCCACTCACCTTGTTCCCCATTAATCGGAAACTCTTGCCAGGCCGAACCGTCGAACCGGTACAAACCGTTGCTGGTGCCTACCCACACTGTAGATTCGTTCTTCGCAGGATCCGGATTCGTTTCGATGACAACGGCGAACACATTACTCGATGGCAGAGTCCCGTTCCAGAAATTGTATTCCTGCCAGTTTTGGCCGTCGAAACTAAACAATCCTTTGGACCAGGCTCCAATCCACAGTAAACCGCCGTTATCTGGTCCACCGTTCTGCAAGGCAAGTACCCTCAAATATTTTAAATCTTTGCCGGTATTCTGACTATTGTACTGGGTCCACTGGCCATTATTTAAATGATACAGCCCATCGTATTCCGTGGCAATCCAGTAACCGCCGTCTGGACTCTTGACGATGGCATTTACGAAATCGGCAGAAAAGTCATCACTACTCTGGGAATTGTACGCGGTGTATTGACCATTTTGGTAATGAACCAATCCCTTGTCTTGAGTACAGTACCAGATGGAACCATCATCATCAAACAGAATATCCAGAATAGCATTGCTGGGTAAATCGGAATTGCTTGTGTTTAAGTTCCTCCAACTTTGCCCGAATGTCAATGAGCACACCGTCAGAATCAGTAAAAAAGTTCGCATCTTTTTCATGGTAAAAACCTCGTTTTTAGATTTTTAATCTCATTTGTTACCTAATATTATTAATAATATCGGTAAAAGGCCGGGCGGGTTAATTTGATTTTAAAATTATTAATCTCTCGGCAAAGCCACCCGGGCTAAGGACTACCAGAGTGGATTGACCATTACTTAACTGCGGTGTACTATGGGATGTTCGGCGAGTGATACCTAATCCCGGCCCATTGCGATTAAAATGTGGCAATGAAAAGAAGTCCCCGGCGGAAGGGCATCGAGGGAATAAAAAAAGCCCCGGTTTGATTAGAACCGGGGCGTATTAAATATTGTTAAAGGAAAATCGATTATTTTCCACCAATGTTCATCGTAACGCCGGCCAGAATGGACAGCGTGTTCATATCGCTGATGATGGAATATCGCACCATGGCAAAGCCGGTCATGGTCGGACTAAAAGGTTGTCTCCAGCCACCTTCCAGGTTAATACCAATCTTGGTTTCCGAATCGCTATAGGAACCACCCCCGATGGTACCGTAACCAGGAACGTCAATACCCGGAACAGTTACTTCGGCCGTTGCCATATTAATGCCCAGTCCACCTCCGACAAAGGGGCCCTCAAAAACTTTGTTCAGATAGTAGTCCACATTGGCGTTAATCTGAAAATCTTTTAATTTATATTCGATCCCTTCGACACTTTTACTGGTACTCCAGTAATTAATTTCGGGAATGAGAAATAAACCGGGAATAATTTCACCCAGGTTAGCATTAACACCTAACCCAAATCCGAAACCGGGATCAACATCCCCACTAATACTGGGATCGTTCATACTTAAATGCCCGCCGATTCCCTTAAAACCAAAACTGGACTGGGAAAAACCAAAACTGACCAATAGTAATAACACTACCGTAACAACTGCGATATACCTGCTCATACTTCCTCCTCAAATATTTATTTTGTTAATCCATTAAGAAAACCTCCAAAATCCGGGCGAAAGATAGGCCGTAAGAGGAAGAAAAACGGTGATTAAAGTCACATCAAAAGTCAGGTTCAATTTTTGGCGGGAATTTAATTCTCTTTTTTAAGAATTTTGTGAACCATTTTACGAAAACGGGTTGGATTGATAGGCTTGGGTAAAATAAACTTAATACCGGATTTTCGCAGATCGGCAATGAGTTTTTCATTTAATTTACCGGAAACAACCATAATAGGAATTTCGGCGTTGATGCTTCGAATCCTGCTAATCAGCTCCGTCCCGCTCAAGTTGGGCATGACAATATCAGTAATTAATAAATCGTATTTCTGGGTGCACAATTTGTTGAGGGCTTCTTCGCCGTTGTAAACGGAAATGACCTGGTAACCGTCCAGAGTCAGTAAAATGTCCACACTGCGGCTCAGATTTTTATCGTCTTCGGCTAAAAGTATTTTTTTCATCTCGAACTCGACATCTATTTAATGCGGTAAAATTAAAGCAATATCCTTGCCATCTTTTTAAAAGAATGGTTTGATTCTTAGTGAGGGAGAGACTGTCTAATCGATTAAAAAAAAGATTGTGTTTCGTTCCCGGTGTCCACGAAATCCCCTGGTCGGTTCACCACTGTGTAAAATATTCACACCTTGTCACTCATTGATTTCGTACTCTTCTAATTTATTGTACAAAGAGCGGCGACTGATTCCCAGGATTTCCGCCGCTTTAAGTTTGTTCCCTTTCACCGCCTCCAGGGTTTTAAGGATCATGGTTTTTTCGACCTCCGACAAGGGAGTACCCGGTTTAAAGCTGATGGCCGGTATTTTCACTTCCCCTTTCACCACTTCCGGCGGTAAGTCGGAAACATCGATGACTTCGTTGGCGGATAAAATTGCCCGCAGCAAAATATTCCGCAGTTCCCGCACATTTCCCGGCCAGGAATATTTCTTCAATACCTGCAGGGCTTCTTTGGTAATGCCGCGGACTTTGCGGTTCAATTCGTAATTAAAAAGGGCAACAAAGTATTTGATTAAGTGAGGAATGTCCTGCTTTCTTTCTCGCAAAGGCGGCAGTTCGATGGAAAAAACATTCAGGCGGTAGTACAAATCCTCACGGAATTTTTTCTCTTCGATCAATTTGGTGAGGTCTTCATTACTGGCGCAAATGATACGAACATCGATCGGAATCGATTTGTTGCTACCGACCCGCTCAATCACCTTGGTTTCTAACACCCGGAGCAGGGAGATCTGAACCTGCATGTCCATGGTGCCAATTTCGTCCAGGAACAGGGTACCCTGATTCGCTTCCTCGAATTTCCCTTTTTTATCGGTAAAGGCGTGGGTAAACGCGCCCTTTGTGTGCCCAAAGAGTTCGCTGGCAATGAGTTCGCGGGGAATCGCCCCGGTGTTTACCGCCACAAATTTACCGGAGGCCCGGTTCGACATATCGTGAATCGCCTTCGCCACCAGCTCTTTGCCGGTGCCGCTCTCGCCGGTAATCAAAACCGGAAGATCGGTTTCCGCCACTTCTTTTATCTTTTTGTAAACTTCCTGCATGGGCTTGCTCAGCCCCACCATCTGGTGGAAATGGCGCAACTGACTTAAAATTTTTTCCACCCGCTCGCGTTTAATGAACGACTCCGAATCTGCTACCAGCTGTTCTACAATTTCCAGCAATTTACCCGGATTTATTGGTTTGGTAATGTAATTAATGGCGCCGGATTTCATTGCTTC
Source organism: Calditrichota bacterium (assembly GCA_024276455.1). Lineage (GTDB taxonomy): Bacteria > Calditrichota > Calditrichia > RBG-13-44-9 > RBG-13-44-9 > JAJRXE01. Next base: position 14,850 of record JAJRXE010000247.1, on the reverse strand, counting down.
TACCGCTCCTTCGATGGAGCCGTAACCGGTCACCATAATCACTTTAATGGAAGGAAAATCGTTCTTAAGCATTCGGAGCAAACTCATGCCATCGATTTGTTCCATTTTGTAGTCGGTGATGAGCAGGTCGAATGTTTCTTCGTCCAAAAGATCCAGGGCTTCTTTACCATTGGCAGCGCCTTTTACATCGTAACCTTTGGATTCGAGCAACAAGATCATCCCCTCGCGATGCGAGGTGTCGTCGTCTATGACTAAAATGCGTGGTCGGATCATGGTTCCTTCCTTGTTTTTATGCCTGCGGTAATTCTATCACAAATGCGGTACCTTTCCCCGGAATCGATTTAAAGTAAATTTTTCCTTCATGGGCCTCGATGATGCGTTTGGAAACGGCCAGACCGATTCCGCCTCCGCTCTCTTTGGTCGAGAAATAAAAATCAAAGATTTTGTCCTGAATATCTTCCGGAATCCCGGAGCCGCTGTCTTTAACAATGATGGCAATCATGGTGCCGAACTTACGGGTGAGCAACCACAGACTGCCGCCGTTGGGCATCGCATCGAAAGCGTTCAGAATAACGTTGATAATCACCTGTTTAATCTCGTCCCGGCTAATTTTAATGGGGGGTAAGCCTCTGGCCAGATCTACCTTAAGCCGCACATTCTTTTCGGTGGCTTCTTGCTTGATCAGATCAACCACTTCCCGTAAAAGCGCGTTGATGTTTTCGTTGGTTAATTCCACGGCCTTGGGTTTGGCCAGATTGAAGAACTGGTCAATCAGTTTGTCCAGCCGATTAATTTCATTGTAAAGAATCCGAATGGATTTCTCAATCCGGTCTTTTTTCACCGGATCGTCAATTGATTCGGTCGCCAGGTTTTTCACCACCTCGGTGTGAATGGCCAGGGAACTCAACGGGTTGCGTATTTCGTGCCCCACACTGCTGGCCAGCTGGCTGATGACCGTGTAGCGCATGCTGCGATGCAGATTCTGTTCCAGCTCTTTCAACGCCCCCAGATTCTTAATGTAGAAGATAATGTTGGTCGGATGCCCGTTTTCCTTCAAAGACAGAGCGTTGATTTCCACATTTACAGTCGCCTTGTTCGGCAGCCGCAAATTGAGACTTTTTTTCACCGAACTGGTATTGGGATCGCGGGCCCGCCGATACACTTCCAGCAAACGGGGGTTGTTTTGGAGCACGGCGTAAATCTGTTCGTCCGGATTCTCCCGATGATTGATCTGGAAAAGGTTTAACAAATATTCATTGTAGGAAATGATTTTCATCTGATTGTCCAGAATCAGCAAGCCTTCGTGCATTACCTGCATCATGGCGTTAATGCGCTCTTCCGATTTGCGGTAACTCTCGTTCAGGTCGAAGGTTTTCTCAAATAGCTGGTTCAAACGGGTGAACAGGGGAGCAAATTCGTCCTGTTTCTGGTATTCCACCCGATACTGGTAGTCGGATTGGTTCAAGCGGTCGATGGCCTCTTCGATGCTCTTCAGGTTGGATTGGTAAATCCGGGAGGTGAAAAACACCGTGAGCATAATAATTCCCAGGGAGACAATGCTGGCCACCACAAAAATGACATTCCGATTGTAGTAAAGACTCTCCAGGCGCTTCACCGAAATAACGGTTCGCAGATACCCCTGTTTCACGCCGTTTTCCACCAGGGGGTAAATAATGTCAAGAATTTCTTCCTTGTTGCCGGCCCAGTTGCGGTTCACAATGGTCGGCCGATCGGTTTTCAGCAGGGCCAACTCGGTTTCTTTGGTGTAAACTTTGCCTTCCAGCCCTGGTTCGTCGCTAATGACGATGTGGTTGGTGGTGTCGATCAGTAAGATGTGCAAAATTTGCGATTCGGGTCCCCGCAACCGCTTCATGAGCCGCCGAATGGGGTATTTGTTGTATTTGGAGATGTCGGCAATGTTGATTTTTTCCGCAGCCAGTACATTTTTTACCTGTTCGGTAAGCAAAAAAGCGATCTTATTGGACAAATTGGTGTAAAATGCGTTAATGCTGGTGTACAAAAAATACACAATAATGGCTTCCAGAATTAAACTGGCGCCCCCAATAATCAGGATTTTTTTGTAAAATATTTTCATTTAAAATTAAATATTTTGCATAATTTTAAATTAAGGGCTTATTTCCCCACCTCAAAATCATATTTTCGCCTAATATTGAGTCTGAAAATAGCAATTCGTGTTCCATAATGCAATTTAGAAATTTGTTATTTTTTTGTTGCCGGGCAAGCTCACCGTTTCGGACCTTCAGGAAGAAAAATACGGCTTCACCGGGAAATATTTTTAGCAAAGGAAGTAAAATTGAACGAAAGTATTTTCCGACAAGCCTATAATTACATTAGAATTAATTACTTGATTTTATTATGAGATACCTTTAACTTAAACTGACTTTTCGAGAAACGGGGTACAATGGTTCTATTGAACAAATTCAAAAAGGTTCAGGAAGAACTGGAAATTATTGGGACGTCGGAGAAGATTCGGGAAGTGGTGGAATTAATCATGTCCGTCGCGCCCACCAATATTTCGGTGCTGATTACCGGCGAGAGCGGCACCGGCAAGGAGTTGGTGGCGAAGGCGATTCACAAGTTGAGTCCCCGAAAAGATATGCCCATGATTTCGGTTAACTGCGGGGCGATTCCGGAGGGTTTGCTGGAAAGCGAATTATTTGGTCACGAGAAAGGGGCCTTTACCGGGGCCGTGGCTACCAAGAAGGGCTATTTCGAATTGGCGGACAAAGGAACTATCTTTCTGGATGAGATCGGGGAAACCCCTCTTACCACTCAGGTGAAGCTGCTGCGCGTATTGGAGAGTGGAGAATTCATGCGAGTGGGGAGCGGGGAGTTGCGCAAAGTGGACGTTCGGGTGATTGCCGCCACCAATCGCGACCTGGGCGAAATGGTGCGGCGGAATCAGTTTCGGAAAGACCTGTATTACCGTCTAAAGGCGGTGACCATTCATGTTCCCCCTTTGAGGGAACGCCCGGAAGATATTCCACTGTTGCTGGAGTATTTTATTAAGGAAACGGTGACCGAAAATCACATCGAGTTTGGAGGATTCACCGAGGAAGCGCTGCGTATTATTCAGAATTACCAATGGCCGGGAAACGTACGGGAATTGAAAAATTTTGTGGAATCGGTTCTGGTGTTAGCGGGCGGCAAACAGATTGACGAACAAATGGTAAAAGAGCATCTGAGCCATTATGAAGAGGTGGAAGAAATCAGTACCAACGTACCGGTGATTGCCAAAACCAGCGTGGATCAGGCAGAGCGGGAACTGATTTACAAAGCGCTTCTTTCTCTGGGAGTGGAGATCAGGGAAATGAAACAAATGCTCATGGATATTCATCATCGGATGAATAGTCAGATTCCGGTGGTAAATGTGCAGGAAATACGGAGCGATGACGAGGTGAAGCCGATTGAGGAGATGGAAAAGGAGATGATTAAGAAAGCCCTGGAGAAATTTCACGGGAACAAACGCAAAGCCGCCCGGGCTTTGGAAATTAGTGAACGAACGCTTTACAGAAAGTTGAAAGAGTATGATCTCCAATAGATTTGTTTTTTTGTTGCTTATTGGCTTTTTATTGTCTTTGTCCTGTGTCCGGTATTCATTTAAGGGGGCGTTGCCCTCGAATTTAAAGACCATTTACATTTACGATTTCGAAAATCGGACGGAATTTGCCGGAGTGCGAGAGGTTTTGAGTCAGAAGTTGGCTCAGGCATTCATTCAGGACAATTCGCTGAAAGTGGTCAACAGCGAAAGCGCGGCGGATTTGATTTTGAAGGGGACGGTGACCAGTATTCGTAAACAACCGGTGGCTTTTACCGAGCAGGAAGTGGTGCAACAATTTAAAATGGTGGTCAATGTAAAGGCGGAATGTTTTAATGTGCACACCAACAAACCGCTCTGGAGTGGAACGATTACTCGCTACGGGCTGATGTCGGGCGAAGCGATTGGGGAAGAAGTGGATGCGGCCATTGCGGATGCACTTAGTCAAATTGTGGAAGATATTCTGATTAAAACCATTGCTGCCTGGTGAGGGAGCTCACCGTCAAGGTATTTTGTTCCATTAATCAGGAAACGTTCAGAAATTTACTGGATCGTAAGTAAGGGTGCGTTTAATTTTTATTTGAATTGAAACATCTCGAAACCATGAATTTTTTGTAAAAAGAGGGGGAGTTACATGGGCGTTTTTTTAAACATTAACAACCTGGAAAAATTGTACGAATCGTATCCGACCCCAACCGTTTACGCCTATTTAGCCTCGTTGTATTTAGATGCGGGGGAGGTTGACAAAGCGATTGAAATTTGTAAGCAGGGACTTCAGGAAGCAGCCGATTATCCTTTCTTACATTTCGTGCTGGGAAAAGCTTTTTTCCTTTCGCGCCGGTTTGAAGATGCCCAAAAAGAGCTGGAAATTGCCCTGGCTTATCAGGATCAAATTCCGGAAGCCTGGCATATGATGGCCAAGATCGGGGAACGGACGAATTCACCGGTTCTGGCCAAGGAGAGTTATTTACGTTATTACTTGACCAGTCCTTTCAATCAGGAAGCTGCCCAGAGATTCTACAAAGAAGAGGTGTACAACGTTCTGTCCGGGGAAGAAGATTTGTTGGGTCCGGAAGAAGAGGAAGTGGTGGAGGAAGTCGAACCGGACCTGGATTCTTTATTCGAAGAAGACACCTCGCAGGCAGAGCTGGAGGAGGAAGATTTCCAGAAGACTTTTGACGCAATTATTGGAGAATCGGAGCAACAACCGCCGGAAGAAGAAATTTCGGATTTGTTGGAGGAATCGGAAGAACCTGCCCCATCCGAGCCGGTAACTCCGCAGGAGGAAGAAACCGGTGCAAAGGAAGAGGGCGGTCGGGAGCTTTCGGAGGAAGAGGAAGACATCTCTCAGGCGATCGATTCGATTTTGTCCCAGCTTACCGAAACGGAGGAGGCAATCGCGCGGTCTCAACAGGAAGCTGCGGAGGAGCAGGGAGACATTGAGGAGCCCGAGGAAAAAATTGAGGAGATAAACGGAACCGACGAATCGGAGGTTCCCCCGGAACCGTTATCCGTGGTTGCGGATGTGGGCGAGGAAAAAATCGACGATCAACCGATGGACATCAGCGCGGTGGTCGCCGACATTATTTCGGAGCGGGAAGAAGCGGAGGAAGAAACGGTGGAGTTTGGGGAAGAAGAGACGAAGCCGGAGGTTGAGGAAGACAAACCTTCCCCTGGCAGCGAGCCCGAAATTGAGAAAGTGGAACCGAGCGTGGAATTACCGGAAGAAGAGACCACCGAGGAACAAGAACCGGACAAACCAAAGTTTGGTCGTCCCCCAATTTTAACCCCAACCCTGGGAGAAATTTACATTTCGCAGGGGCGGTTTGAGGAAGCCCGGGAAGTGTTCGAAAAATTGTTAGAGAAAGACCCTGAAAACGACCGATATCGCCGCAAATTGGAAGAGGTCAAAAACCTGATCAAACGAAAAGGTAAATAAGAGGCCTAGAAGTCGACGCGTTTCACCGCAATACCGCTCTTCTCCCGGCCGGATTGTTCAGAAAAGACCGGGGTGGAAAAATACGTGTTGCGAACGTCGGATGAAAAAAATGGTGCGGTCTGAGCTTTCTGAGGAATGCTTTTGGAATTGTTGGGAAGCCGCTTAAATTACCCTCCTGAACGTTTTACACGGAAATCGATGGTGAAATTCAAGCTCAAATACGGATGTGCGTTGCTGTTTCTCTTGCCGGTTTTGCTGCTGGCGCGTTCGCCGGTTGAAATCATTGTCAAAGCGGCTCCCGAGGTCAAATTCGCTAAAACCGCGGAAAATTGGACGATCCCCCTGGAAGCGGAATTTCAAAAAGTACTGTCGGACGCCGGTATTCGTACGCTGAAACCGCTGTTCCCGTCTGCGTTAGTGCAGAAACTCGCTTTTCCGGAGCGGTACTACAAAATTATTCTCCCGGATTCCAGCGAGAGGGCGGAGATCCTGGCCCGCCTGAATGCTCTGCCGGCGGTTGAATTTGCCGAGGTCAATCACGTTTATCGAATCCATGTTACGCCCGGGGATTCTCTCTACTCCCGGCAGTGGGCGCTTCGTTTTATTCATGCTCCCCAGGCCTGGGAGGTGACCCGGGGAGATCCGCAGGTGGTGGTAGGGGTCATTGACACCGGAGTGGATTATTTACATCCGGACCTGCAGGGACAGATCTGGGTGAACGAAAAAGAGGATTTGAACGGGAACGGAACGTTGGACGAGGCGGATTTGAACGGCGTGGACGACGATGGAAACGGGTACGTGGACGATGTGATTGGTTGGGACTTTACTGACGCTCCGGCGTTTCCCGACGGGGGAGATTATTTGAATCCGGATAACGATCCGTGGGATGAGTACCCGGGCGGGCACGGGACGGCGGTGGCCGGCATTATTGCCGCCGCTACCGGCAACGTGGTTGGAATGGCTGGAATCGCTCCGGATTCTCGAATCATGATTTTACGGGCTGGCACCAGCTCCGGTTTTCTGGAAGAAGACGACGTGGCAGAGGCGATTCTTTACGCCATTCGCAACGGTGCCCGGATTATTAACATGAGTTTCGGCGATGTGGTGTATTCCCATTTGCTAAAGGACGCGGTGGATTTCGGGGTGAAACAGGGAGTAATTTTTGTCGCCTCGTCCGGGAATGCCGGGAACGAGGTGCTGCAATACCCGGCCAGTTACGACGAAACCATCTCGGTCGGTGCTATCGACAGCCTGGGGCATGTAGCCGGTTTCTCCTCTTATGGCAGCAAGATCGATCTGGTGGCGCCGGGGAAAGACATTCTGAGTCTGCAGCCCGGGAACAAGTACGGTTGGGTCAGTGGAACGTCCTTCTCCGCCCCTATGGTCAGTGCCGCGCTGGCGCTGCTCTGGGCCAGTGAACCGGGGTTGACCCCGCAAGCGCTGACCGCGCGTTTGTTGTCCAATTGCCAAAAACCCGGCTTTTACGAGTGGAATCCCTACTACGGAAATGGGATTCTGGATCTTCCGGCTATTCTGTTAAATTATTCCACCCATTACGCTCACATTCTCTCTCCGGCAACTTACCAGGGTGTACACACCAAAGAGGTGCCGGTGATCGGAACCGCCGCCGGGAGCGATTTTTACCGCTACGAACTGCAAGTTGGAGTGGGAACCAATCCGGTGGAATTTCACACCCTTACCGGGGGACGTCACCGGAAAATAAACGACACCCTGTTTGTCTGGAACGTTGTTGATTTTCCGGACACCACCTACACCCTGCAGTTAAAGGTGTATTCCCGCGATCTGGAGACCGCGGTCCACCGGGTGGTTTTTACCCTGGACCGGACCTCGCCGGTGGTAACCGAATGGGAAATGCAGCCGTTGCTCATTGGTCAGGAACGGGGTTACTTACTCCGTTTGCAGAGCGACGACCCCACCCGGGTGGAATTGTGGCTGAATGCTTCGGACGGTCAAGACAATCCGGAGCGTTTTCTCTCTCCGTATTTAAGCCGGGACCACACGTTTGTACTTTCGCAGGCCAATTTAAGCGGGGTATTTTCCTTTTCTTTCCGTCTGGAAAACAATGCCGATCTGAGCGGAGAATTCACTCCGCCGGGGAGCCCGTTGCTGGATCTGGAAACAGACCTGCCGTTTCGCCATTTTTTTGAAACGGCAGCGGAGTTTCCCGGAAATGGTTATTTTTACGGGCAGCCGGTCGATTTGAATCGGGATGGGCAGGCGGAAATCCTGGGGTACGTCCTGTTGCCCCAGCTAACTGCTCCCTGTCTGGCCGCTTTGCAAATCCAGAACGGTAAGCTGGAGGTTGCCTGCGCTCAAATTCCCGCTTTCCCCCGCGATGTGCGGGATTTAGATGGCGACCGGTTTCCGGAAGTGCTGGCCGGCTACGGCAATAAAAGCTATTTAATTCCCGGCGGGGCAGGGCAGCCGCTGGAAAATACGCCGGTGAGCATCCCCATGGACGATTTCTGGGCGGCCCGCCTGGCGGATTTCGGCCGGGACGGAAAATACGAAGTGCTGGCCATTCATGAGAATCAGTGGGGAATTTACCGCCTGGACGATCCCCGGACCGGCCGGGTAACGCTTCTGCAATGGCTGGAAAATCCCACGGCCGGAGAAAATGCTTACGGGGTACCTTTTGCCGAAATCGCCGATTTCGACCACGATGGTCGGGTGGAGATTGTTTTCGGGGATTACGACGGCGATCTGATTTTCTGGGAAGAGGGAACGGACGGACAATTTCGCCTGAAAACAACCTGGCGACTCCCTGGAGAAGACGCCACCAGTCGGTTCCGGGCAGGCGACTTCGATGGAGACGGTGTTACGGAGCTGGCGGTGGCCACCAAACACCTGGTGGAGCACCAGAGCGAGTCGTCTTTAAAACAACAGTATTGGATTTTAAGCGTGTTGAAAACCGATGGCGGGGAGGGCTTCCGGGAGGTCTGGCGCTTGAATGTTCACAATGTCGTCGATCAGCGCGGGGTGGAATCCGGGGTCTCGGTGGGTGATTTTGATCAGGACGGTGGGGACGAGCTTTTCTTTACCCCTTTTCCGCAGGGCTATTTGATTCAATATGAAAATGACGGTTACCAGGTCGAGGGGTACCTGAAGCCTGTGAATGCCAACACGGTGCTGGCCCTGGCGGAGGGGCAGCTGTTTGTGCCGGGAGATTCCACCTTGCGGGTATTGACCGACCAGTCGGTGGCTCTACGTCCCGCACCGCCGTTGCGTTACCGGGTACTGGGCGTCGATACCAATCATATTGCCCTGGATTGGAGCGAAGTTCCTGGTCGTCAGTATTATCGGGTGGAACGTCGCGAGGCGGCTTCGGGCGAAACGGTGGTGTTCAGGCTTTTCCGGAATTGGCTGGACGATTCAACCGTCGCGGCAGGCAAAAAGTACCGCTACCACATTGCCACGGTCGATTCTTCCCTAACAGTTCCCGTGAGTGTTCCCCTCGAAACCCGGGAATTGTGCCCTGAACCCCCGCCGGAACTTCTTCGGCTGCTGCCCTTTGCCGGCAATCAGTTGCGTCTGGAATTTTCTGCTCCGCTGGGGGAGCGGGCCTTCCAGGCGGCGCGATATTCCGTGGAGCCCGGACACCAGCATCCCATCAGTGCGTTGCGGGGGGAGGGAAATCGGCAAGTGGTATTAACCTTCCAGCACGACTGGCCGCCGGGAAACTATGTTCTGCGTTTGCAAGGACTGGAAAGTCAGCAGGGAGCCCCCCTTTACCCGGACACCGCCGGGTTTGCCTTTCGGGTGGAGGAAATGCCCCGGGCACCTTACGTCAGGTCGGTGGAAATGCTTTCGAAAAAACGGTTGAAGGTGGTTTTCAGCGAGGCCATGGAGGCGGAAAGTTGTCAGGATGTGGCGAATTACCGGCTCCTTCCGCCGGACGAAATTCTGCGTGCCTGGCAGGATGAACAAGCTCCGGAGGTGGTTTACCTGGAGCTTCGGGGAAAAAACCGCCTGGGAAGTTTGGGGGAAGATTACTACCTGGAAATCGGAAATGTCACGAACCGCGCCGGGGTGCCGCTCGCCGCTCTGGAGCGCCGCTTTTTAGTGTATCGTCTGGTAACCAGCCTGGACGAAGTGGTGGTCTTTCCCAATCCTTTCCGGGCTAAACAGGGATTAAATGAAATCACCTTTGGAAATGTACCGAAGGATTGCGAAATTAGCATCTTCACCGCTTCGGGACGCCGGGTGAAAACGCTGCGGGTAACCGGGAATTCCGGGGGGGTGAAATGGAATCTCCGCAATGATTTAGGAAAAGCGGTTCGCAATGGAGTGTACCTTTTTCTGGCGTCCTATCGGGGACAGCAGAAAATGGGCAAGTTTGTGATTCTAAAGTAAGGGAGCAAAAAGCATGGCGAAACGGAAACCAGTTGTGGTGGCGGTAACCGGGGGCATGGGTTGCGGACAAACAACAGTGTGCCAATTTTTAGAAAAAATGGGGGCCAAGGTCATTAATGCCGACAATGTGGCTAAGAAAGAGGTCGATTCCAATCCGGAGGTCAAAGCGGAATTGCGCAAAGCCTTTGGACGTCACATTTTCTACCGGAATGGAAAACTGAATCGCAAACTGCTGGCCCGCATTGTTTTTGAAGATCAGGCCAAAACCAATCGTTTGAATCGCATTGTCCATCCCCGGATGGTGGCGCGCATCATCGAAGAAATCGAAAAAGCCCGGGAATCCGGACGGTACCCCATTATTGCCGTGGATGCGGCTCTGATTTACGAACTGAATCTGGAAAACATGTTCGATGCGGTAGTGGTGGTGACTTCCAGGATGAGCAACCGAATTAAACGAATCAAAGAACGGGACGGTTTAACGGAAAAAGAAATCATCGACCGGATTAACAAACAGATTCCCATTAAAGATAAAATGAGATGGGCAGATTTTGTAATTCAAAATAATGGTACGCTGGAAGAACTGGAAGCGGAAACCCGCAAACTGTACCAGAATCTGCTGAAATTGGGGCAGCGAAAAACCGCCTGATTTCCTTTTTATTTTTCCGGAATGAGAATAACGCCGCGGGAAACCCGGCCGTCGATTTTAACAATCAGTGGCTTTTCGAACCGGACATGTTTAACGTGCCGGGTTTGAGAAACCACTTTTTGCTTTTTAAGCCATCTCCAGTTAATGAATTCGTTCTTGTGGTGGTTGCCAATGTGGAAGTAGCCCAAGCGCAAAGAAATCAGGTTGTGGAAGAAGTGACTTCCGTCCGAAGGCTCCACCTGGAAGTGATCCAGGTTCGATTCAATAAGAACCTTTGCCTGCGAAACCTGGTTCCATTTCACCGGAATGCCCAACCAGGGATCGCTGGTGCCCCAGCGACCGAATCCGATGAGAATGTAAGAGCGGTTTTCTTTGCCGAACTGGTGGTTGATTTGTTCAATCTCCCGGGCAATCTGCTGGCTTCTGGCAATATTAAATTGGTCGGGATCCACGTACACGACGTCGTGAATATCGGAATACACACCGTTGCCCATCGCGTGTTGGGAGGTCGCTAACAGTTTCTCGTCCGCGCAGTCTTCAATAGCCACCTGAATTCTTTCCATTCCGGCCACCATGGGGCGAATCTGCAAGAAGTAAAGTTTGTTGCGTTTATTCTTTTTGGGGTAGAGGTTGACGGCGAATTCAATTTCCACGTGGGTACCGAAAGTTTCCCGTCCCAATCGCAGCAAGTCGGTTAAAATCTCTGCCAGAGGGAAAATTTTGTATTTCAAAATGTTGGCGAACGTAACCACGCGTGGTCCGGGAATATTCAAGGTGTCGCGAATGGCCATGTCCTGAGCGGAGAAGGTGCTTCCCACAAAAAACAGGGTGCCGTCCTTTTCGGCGCAGGAAAGGTCGCATTTTTCCAGCGAATAATTCTCGTCGCCGGTCAGTTCCCGGTCGGATTGGCTCAAATCCAGCACGTAAAAAGTGGATTGCGTTTTTTTTACGAATTCCGCCGGAGAGGAAAAGGGCGGATTCATTTCCGGAAAAACAGGAGAAAAACGGAAGATTTTTTCTCCGTCCACAATGGTTTTGCCCAGCCCCAGAGCCAGGGGGACAATCCCATCTTCCGGTCTTAAACCGGAGGTCGGGTAAAAATTGTAGGATTGACCCACCCCGGAAATCACCGGGTAAAAGCGGTTTCCGTAACGTTCCCCGGCTAATTCCTGAATAATCACCGCCATTTTTTCTTCTTCAATGCGGTAGCTGGTATTTTTCACGTACTCTTTCGGTGCCCGATAAAAAACCGAAGCGTACACCAGCTTAACGGCGTCGGTTAACTGTTTCAAGCGCACTTCCAGGCTGGGGTGATTGTTTGGCAACATGAAGGTGGCGTACAAACCGGCGAAGGGGAGATTCTGGGAATCTTCCAGCACGCTGGAAGAACGCACCGCCAGGGGGTAACGGACCTCGTTCAGTAACGTCCGCAGGTCGTCCTGGATTGCTTCCGGCAGGGTGGCCTCCCGAAACCGGCGGGCAATTTCCACCTCGTCGTCGGTGGTTATGGCAAACTTCTGCAGATCGTTCTTCTCCAGAAATTCTTCGAAAACCTCCGTGCACACCACAAAGGTGGTGGGGGTAATAATGTCCACGTCCTCGTATTTCCTGAATTCCGGTGTTTTGGCCAACAGGGCGTTAATGAAAGCAATGCCGCGCGCTTTCCCACCCAGCGAACCCTTCCCCAGCCGGATGAAGGCGTTCTCGGACTGCACTTTGTTCTGGCTGAAATCCCGGATGACTCCGAACTGATTCCGTTGAATCAAGTGCCGGATTGAATTGGCAATGTAATTCCGCAGTTCATCGATGTTGTTAAAATCGGACACCTTGCGGGGACGCAGCTCGTCGGCCAATTCAAATTCCGTACGGGCCCGCAACCAGATGGAGATGTGATTGCGGGTGGCATGATATTCCAGACTTTCGCCGGGGACAATCCGGATCATTTTTTCTAATTCTTGTAGATTGCGAGCACGCCCGATTTCCCGACCATCCGGATACCGGAAGATAAAATCGCCGAACCCGAAGTTGCTGAGCATAAAATTGCGCAATTCCATGAGCAGGTTAGGGGAGTTCTTATTGAGAAAATGGGCGCCCTTCTCTTTGGCCATTTTTTCGTGTTCGTCTTCGCTGGACTGGAGCAATACTGGCAGATCCGGTACCTCCAGACGAACTTTTTCTAACAGATGAAACCCGGCATTGGGGTCCAGTTTTCCACCGCGCGGAAAGCGAATATCCGAAATAATGCCCAACAAATTGTGCCGGAAAGCCTGGTAAACTTCCATGGCTTCTTCGTAGGATTCCGCCAGTAAAATTTTCGGGCGTGCCCTCATACGAAGCAGGCGGTGCAAATCATTTACTCCTTCGGAAATCAGGGTGCGGGTCTGGGTCATAATCTCGGTGTAAATAATGGGCAAAAACATGGAATAGTAACGGGGGTTGTCTTCCACCACCAGAATGGCCTGCACCCCCGCCCGGGTGTCCGCCGCCACGTTGAATTGATCTTCCACGTATTTAATGATTGCCAACAAAATTTTCGTATCGCCCGACCAGAAGAAGATTTTGTCGATGCTTTTACTCTTGCGAATCTGGTCAATCAGTTCGTTGTCAATGGCCTCGAAAGTCAGCATGATGACCGGTTTTTCCGGATCCGGCTCCTTCACCTTCTTCCCGAAAACGATCGGGTCCATGTCCGCTAAACGGGCCATGGTAATAATCAGGTCGTAGGTGCGTTTTTTCAGGGCCTGGAACGCTTCTTCGGCCTTGGAAACCCGGGTAATTCGAGGAATAAATCTCAAATTTAAATCAACGTATTCGCTGAAGATTCGATCCGAAAGTCTGCCGTCTTCTTCCAGCACAAACGCGTCGTAAAGGCTGGATACCAGCAGAATCTCACGGATCCGAAATTTCATTAAATCGTGAAAACCGGAAAATTGCGGTTCAAAATCGGTGCTTAATTGCATGTATTTAATCTCTTTTTTGTTCATGGCAATTTGCTTCACTCGTTTTCTGGTGTCAAGTAAAACTATTCGAAATTTTCATTAATAATACCAAATTTCGGGCAATTTGGTTCAATCCCGGGAGTCCGGTCCCCGCCGATTGGAGGGATAGGAAGGCCGGAAATTCGCCATCGTAGCAGGCTGACCGGGAAAGGTAAATATCTTTAAACGATTTCACCCCGATGGTGCTACGTTCTTTTTTTTTAATTCCTTGACAAAAAATGGGCATCACATTAAATTTTTCACGAATATAAAGTTGAAAGAAAAAGAAGGATTTGGGCCAGATTGTAAATTTTTATTTTCTTTTGAGTTAGGTAATTCACTTTTTGGAATATATATTTGAATTTGTTGGAGACGTCGCTTAAAAATATAAGAAGAGATGAATAATGTTAAGAAATCTTGAATATTGCTTCTCCAAGTCGTTGCTTAAAGCGCATTTAACAGATGATTAACTAACTTAAAAAGGAGGTTTTATGTCCCCCCAAAAAATGTATTCTTCTGTCGATGAATTTATGGAAATGATCCGTGCGAAAAACCCCGGAGAAAAGGAGTTCCATCAGGCGGTTTACGAAGTGGTGTTGTCTTTGTGGGATTTCCTGCAGGAAAATCCGAAATACATGCATGCCCGCATCCTGGAGAGGATGGTGGAGCCGGAACGGATCATTATTTTCCGGGTACCTTGGCGTAACGATCGGGGCGAGATTGAGGTGAACCGCGGTTACCGGGTGGAATTCAATTCGGCGATTGGCCCCTACAAAGGTGGATTGCGTTTCCATCCTTCCGTAAACCTCAGCATTCTGAAATTCCTCGGTTTTGAACAGGTCTTCAAAAACAGTCTGACGACCCTGCCCATGGGCGGCGGTAAAGGTGGTTCGGATTTTGATCCCAAGGGCAAATCCGACAACGAAGTGATGAGCTTTTGCCAGGCCTTCATGAGCGAGTTGTACCGTCACATTGGACCCAATACGGACGTTCCTGCCGGTGACATCGGTGTTGGTGGTCGGGAGATCGGTTTCCTGTTTGGCATGTACAAGAAGCTGAGAAACGAATTCACCGGTGTGTTGACCGGAAAAGGTGTGAACTGGGGCGGTAGCCTGATTCGTCCCGAAGCGACCGGTTACGGTGTGGTGTACTTTGCCGAGCAAATGTTGAATACCCGCGGTGAAACCCTGAAGGGAAAAACCGTGGCGATTTCCGGTTCCGGTAATGTGGCTCAGTACGCTACTGAGAAAGTGATTCAATTGGGCGGTAAAGTGGTGACCCTGTCCGATTCCAATGGAACCATTTACGATCCGGACGGTATTGACGAAGAAAAACTGGCTTACGTCATGGAATT
>JAJRXE010000246.1 GCA_024276455.1 Calditrichota bacterium | reverse complement strand
TATTGTTAATTGGAAAAGCAATGGTTCCCGGGAGGCTTTGTAATGCTTTGAGGATAAAAAAAGCCGACAGGAAATTGGGAACGCCTAAAATCATACCTGCGATCAATACGGGTCGGGCAAGTTTGATCCCCTGAAATTTGAGGGTAAGAAAAGTCAGAATCCCTGAGAACCAGAAAACCAGGGCCATGTACACCGGCAGCTGGTTGCCGGGAAACAGGTTCTCGAATATCTTCAACGAAAAATCCCCCAGACCGATGAGAAGAAAAAGAGTCAAGGATAACCACAGGGAACCCCAGGTAATCGGTTTGCCGGGGCGGTTGAGGTGGGAGGAGGAAGAAAAGAGAATAATCGTGACCAGAGCCAGAATAAGTCCCAGAAGCTGAAACCGGTTGGGGTATTCCGAAAATAAGAAAATGGAACCCAAAACCGGAATAACTACCGAAATGCGGGTAATCGTAACCGGGATGGTAAGCCCGAGATTGCGTACACTTTTCATGTAGGCCACAAATGCTCCGAAAAAAACCAAACCGGTAAAAGCGCTGATGCCTAACAGATTCGCCGACACCGGCACCGGACCACGCCAGATTAAAAAAACCAGACTCAAGGCGGTGGCTACAACGTAATTACCAAACATAATGCCCAGTCGGTTGAGATTTTTCTGTTCATTTAGTTTAATCAAAACCGCTACGGCAACGCTGGAGAGGATGCTAAACAGCAAATAGATCATGATTACGTTTCCCACCTCAAGTGAATCAGGCGAAAACTTACAAAAATCCGGAAAAGGAAAAAAAGAGAAATATTTTTTAAGGAAGGTCCTGTTCGAAGGGGCAGGTGGGTTTTCGGAGACAAAGAAACGACACCCCCTTCCGGGTGACTTTAATTTGCCCGAGCATTGGGGATTTCGATCCCACCTGCTTAACGCTGAGTAAATAGCCGGAAAATTTGGCCGGAGTGTGCAATATTTTTACATTTTCTTGCTGCGTAAAGATTGGTTTTTCCGTTCCTGTTAAGGGGGAAATCAGGATTAAATGATTGCTTTTAGAATCCCGATTTGTTCTACCAGGTAGTTAAATACCCGGTCGGTTCTCTTGTCCACCGCGATTAAACGGGACTTCAGATTAACTAATTTCCCCTCAATTTCGTTCTGTTCATCTTCAATTTGAAGCAATTGATGATGTATTTTGAAATTAATATAGTAATATATCCATATCCCTATGATGATCACCAGC
The DNA here is from genome assembly GCA_024276455.1 of Calditrichota bacterium. Classification (GTDB taxonomy): domain Bacteria; phylum Calditrichota; class Calditrichia; order RBG-13-44-9; family RBG-13-44-9; genus JAJRXE01. The sequence continues at coordinate 921 of JAJRXE010000246.1, read as the reverse complement.
AGCAGGATGATTCCGTAAAAATAAAAAGACCTCATATTTACCTCCGAGCAAAATGGATAATTAATAAAATTTCGATAATAACGCCGAGTTGGACAGTAACTTGTATTACAAAAATAATACCATCGATTTTTTAAAAGCCTCCATCCCTGGAGGGTCTTGGCGGTACCGTTTGAATATTTGCTATTATCGGATTTTTTATGCGATGCTTTATACAACTTGTTCGGTTTTTACAGTTATTTTGAATAAATTTTAGCTCCCTGAATTAAATCGGTAGGAAAGTGCGGGGAGCCAAAGAATTGATTTGTTTCCTCTTTTTGGGGAACCTGTGGGAACGGTTTGCGTATATGAATTTCAACGTATGAAGTAGGAAGAATTAGGATTTGTGGATTGCATCCGGTTTAAAGAATCAGTAAGTTTTAAAGCGGTCGAAATGAAGGAGGAAAACATATGATGTGGTTTTGGGATCCGACCATGATCCTGTTGTTTCCGGCCCTGGCCCTGGCGATTTATGCGCAGGTGAAGGTACGGAGTGCTTTTAATAAATACAGCCAGTATCGGAATGCGCGTGGCATGACCGGTTACCAGGCGGCGATGGAATTGCTGCAAATGAACGGATTAACCGATGTGGATGTCGAGGAAGTTCCCGGCACACTGAGCGATCATTATGATCCGCGGGTGAAGAAGGTGCGTCTGTCCTCGGAGAATTACCGGGGGACTTCGCTGGCGTCGATGGCGGTAGCCGCCCACGAAGTTGGCCACGCGATTCAACATGCGACCGGTTATCTACCCTTGCAATTGCGGCACGCCATTTTACCGGTAACCAATCTGGGTTCCTGGCTGGCTTTCCCGCTCTTCTTTATTGGATTTTTTTTGCGAACTCCTTTTTTAATGGACCTGGGAATCCTCTTCTTTGCCGGCGTG
>JAJRXE010000245.1 GCA_024276455.1 Calditrichota bacterium | reverse complement strand
TGCACTCATGGTGGCTTCGGTTCCGGAGTTTACCAGGCGAACCATTTCCACCGCAGGAACCATTTCTACAATCTGCCGGGCCAGCTCCACCTCTAATTCGTTGGGCGCTCCAAAACTGGTAGCCCGGGCGGCCTCTTCCTGAATGGCCGCCACCACCTGCGGATGACTGTACCCCAAAATCAACGGCCCCCAGGAACCCACGTAGTCGATGTACTCATTCCCGTCCACGTCGTAAATTCGGGAACCTTTGCCGTGGTGAAAAAACACCGGCGTCCCACCCACGGAACGGAATGCCCGCACGGGAGAATTCACCCCGCCAGGAATGTATTGTTGAGCTTCCGCAAACAATTGTTCGCTTTTTTGCCAGGTCTTCATATGCTCCCCTTTTTACTCATCCTTCACGTTACTTTTCCCTTTTTCACCAATTCCCCCCTTCTTCCCGGGCCGAAATACTACAATTTGTCCACCACTTCCTTGGCAAAGTAGGTAAGAATCAGATCGGCCCCGGCGCGTTTAATGGCGGTCAGCGATTCCAGCATCACCCGATCGTGGTCCAGCCAGCCTTTTTCCGCCGCGGCTTTGAGCATGGCAAATTCGCCGGACACCTGGTAGGCTGCCGTGGACAGGCGGAACTCGTCCTTCACCCGGCGAACAATGTCCAGATACGGCATGGCGGGTTTTACCATGATGATGTCCGCGCCCTCTTCCACGTCCAGCGCTACTTCGCGAACGGCTTCATCGCCATTGGCGGGATCCATCTGGTAGCTGCTGCGGTCGCCAAACTGGGGCGCCGATTCGGCCGCTTCCCGGAAGGGTCCGTAAAATCCCGAGGCATACTTGGCTGCGTAACTCATGATCGGAATGTGGTAAAATCCCTCCCCATCCAGCGCTTCACGAATCGCCCCCACCATGCCGTCGATCATTCCCGAGGGCGCCACCATGTCCGCCCCGTTGCAAGCGTGCACCAGCACCTGTCGACCCAGAATCTCCAGGGTGGCGTCGTTGTCCAGCTCGTGATTGTGCAAAATGCCGCAATGACCATGGTCGGTGTACTCGCAAAAACACACGTCGGTAATTACGTACATTTCCGGCACGGCGTCTTTAATGGCTCTCAACGCCTGGGCAATGATGCCGTCGTCGCTGGTAGCGTCGGAACCCACCGGATCTTTGACCTCAGGAATTCCGAACAAAATAATCGCCTCAATGCCCATCTTCCAGACCTCTTTCACCTCTTTCACCAGATAGTCGATGGAAAACTGGTAGTGCCCCGGCATGCTGCGAATGGGATTCTTTTTTCCCTTTCCGTAAACCACGAAAAGGGGTAAAATCAAATCGTGCCGGGTCAAATGGGTTTCCCGGACAAGATTGCGAATCCGGGAATTCGTCCGTAACCGTCGGGGACGGTAATAAGGGGTAAACATGGAAACCTCCTTTTGAAATCGTTTTCTTCTCTCTATTTCTGTCAGCCGAGTCTCGGCCGGTACTCGCACCGGACTCCGTCAGTTCTAAATCACTTGCGCAATGACGCACAGTCTTACCATATGATTTCATTCGTGTTCATTCACCTGGTTTGTCTCCTCCGCTCAAGACTTCTTCCGAGCGGTCTGTAACGGAACCCAAAAACTGTTCAATTTTTTCCGCGAAGGTTTTCGCCTGCTTCACACAATCGCCCACCGAAATGCCTCCCCGGAAATTGCCGGACAAGAACACGCCGGGATGTTCCGCCTCAAACGCCTCGAACGCTCGCAGCACCTCGCCGTAGCCCAGATTGTACTGAGGAATGGCCCGGGGCCACTGTTTCACCACCGCCAGATCGGGTGGCTGCTCGATGCCCATGAGCTCTCGCAAATCGTTTCGCACCAGCTCCACAAGCCGATCCTCCGGTAAAAGGGCATTTTCCGGTTGCCGGCTCCCCCCCACAAATGTGGTCAGAGCCACTCCTCCGGCCGGTGCCCGGTTTTCAAAGATGGTGGAGCTCCAGATGGTGCCCAGAATTTGCCGGTTTTCTTTCCGGGGCACCAGAAACCCAAAACCGTCCAGAGGGAAGGGCACCGGGTTACTCCGGAATCCCAGAAACACCATGCTCACCGGAGGGTAAGCAATCTTTTTCAGGGTGGGTTGTAACGGGTCAAAAAATCCGTTTCCAAAATCGGCGTATGCGTGCGCGGGGATAGTGAACAGCAATACCCGGGAAGTCAGATGGTAGGCGTTTTCGCCGGCAGTGAATTCTAGCTGGTAGCCTGCGGAGGTGGAGCGCAACGACTCCAGGCGCACCTGCAAAAACAGATTTTCCCCGAGTTCCTGCTGCAGCTGGTCGATGATTTGCTGCATGCCGCGACGGAAGGAAAACAGGCGAGCGGACTGCTTGGACACTTCCTGGCGTTTTTTGCGTTCCCGAATGCCCAGTATGGTGCCTTTAATGAGACTGCCGTAGTTTTGTTCCAGTGCGTACAGTTTGGGTAAAGCAATTTGCACACTGAGTTGTTCCGGCAGTCCGGCGTACACCCCGGCGACGAAGGGGTCGATGGCAAAATCGAGGAACTCCCGCCCCAAGCGGCGCTGCACAAAATCCGCCAGCGACTCCTCCACCGTCGGATCGCTGGCCTTGATGAACGGTTCTTTGAGTAACCGCAGCTTGGCCGAGGTGCTGAACAAGCGGGTTTTCAAAAACGCTCCGGGACTTAACGGCAGCGGATGCAGTTTGCCGCTGCGGACAATGTAACGGTTTTTGGAATGCTCGTTGGCATATTCCAGCTCCGACTCGATTCCCAGATCACGAAACAGTTCGTGCAAAATGGGCGAGGTGTCCAGGGTGCTGTTGGGTCCGTACTCAATTAAAAAACCGTCCTGTTGCACGGTTTGAATCGAACCGCCGGGTCGGTTGTTTTTCTCCAGGACAACCGTCTTTACCCCTTGTTTTTTCAGAAAATGGGCGGTTGCCAGGCCGGAAATGCCCGCCCCAATCACCGCCACATCGACATTAATTTTTTTCCACATGGCCAACAACCACCTCCTTTAAAGCATGAATGAAGGACGGATGGGTATTCAGGGCTGGTACCCGGTAATAGTAGCGAATTCCCACCTGCTGGGCTTCCTCTTTTAACACCCGGTCGAGTTCATACAGAGTTTCCGAGTGCTCGCTGACAAAACTAACCGGCACCACCAGCAGCGATCGCGTCCCGCCGCCGGCCAGAATACGCACCGCGTCGAAAATCGAGGGCTCCAACCAGCGAACCGGTCCGACCTTGCTCTGGTAAGCCACCACAAAGGGATGCCCCGTACCCAGCTGGTGCATGATTAACCGGGCTGTGGTTTCCACCTGCTGCTGGTAAGGATCCCCTTTCTGGATTTCCCGCCAGGGCACGCTGTGGGCGCTGAAAAGGATCGGAATGGATTTTCGCTCCTCCCGCGGAACCATTTCCAGCGTTAAGCGAATGAGTTCCACCCAACTGGCAATGAACGCAGGATGATCGTGGTAATCCTGAATGTATGAGAAACGGGCCGGATCCCATTTTTGCCGTTTCACAATGCGCTGCACTTCTTTAAAAGCGGAGCCGGTGGTAGTTTTGGAGTATTGGGGATAGAGCGGCAGAAGTACCACCCGGTGATTTTCCGGGATGGAGAGCAGGGTGTCTTCGGTTAGCGGATGCCAATAACGCATGGCAATTTTCACCTCGGCGCCGAAAGGATTGCCGAAAGCCTGCTGCAGGGCTCCGGCTTGCTGACGGGGAATTTTCAACAGGGGAAATTCGTTACCGATTTTGCGGTAGTATTCGCGGACTTTGGGAGCGCGGGTCCGGGCAATGAGGCGAGCCAGCAGCGGTCGCAACAGACGTCCACCGGGAAGATGAATGATTTCCGGATCGCAAAAAAGGTTGTAAAGAAACGGCTCCACCGTTTCCGGAGCATCCGGTCCTCCCAAATTTAACAACACCACCGTGTATTTTTCCTCTGCCATTCCGCGCGTCCCAACTGTTACTTTTTCTACTCCCCCTCAAATGGTGCGGGAGTAAAGGGGTTGGTTTTTCTGCTGATCTTCCTGCAAGTATTTGTCGAAAGCCATGGCAATGTTGCGCACAATCAGCCGACCGCCCTCGCTGACCTGAATTCGCTCCGGTGTAAGGGTGACCAGTCCGTCGCGCACGAATTCTTCCAGTTGTTCCAGCGACGTGGCAAAATAGCGATCGAACTGAATCCCGTAGCGGGTTTCAAAATGAGCCTTAATGATGCGATTGTTGCACATCAGTTCCGTAATGACTTCTTTGCGCAACCGATCGTCCTCATTCAGATGGTAGCCGGACCTGGTGGGTAAAATCCCCTGCCGCACCATCTGACGGTAGATCGCCAGATCCTTCACATTCTGAGCGTAGGCCCATTCCAGCTGACTGATGGAAGTGATTCCCAGGGCGAACACTTCCGCACCCGCCCGGGTGGTGTACCCCTGGAAGTTCCGGTAAAGGGTGTGATTCTTCAATGCAATGGAGAGCTCGTCCTCCGGTTTGGCGAAATGGTCCATTCCAATGAACACGTAACCGGCCTCGGTTAAGCGCTCGATGACCAGCTTCAGAATCTGCAGCTTTTCCTCCGCCCGGGGCAGGGTTTCCGCTTTTAGCAGGCGCTGGTGTTTCTTCAACCAGGGCACGTGGGCAAAATTGAACACCGCCAGACGATCGGGCGAAATGTCAATAATTTTGTCCAGCGTTTTCTGGTAAGAGGCGGGCGTCTGGTAAGGCAAACCGTAAATCAAATCGATGTTTACGGAATCGAACCCCAGCTCGCGGCTTTGCTGCACCACCTGACGGGAAAGTTCCTCCGGCTGCACCCGATTCACCGCCGCCTGCACCACCGGATTAAAATCCTGCACCCCAAAACTTACTCGGTTGAATCCGATTTTGTGCAGCACCGGTAAATGACGGGGCGTTAAGCGGCGCGGATCAATCTCAATGCTGATTTCCGCATCTTCGCTAAAAGTAAAATGCTGCCGGATGAATCCGTAAATATCCTCGATCTGCTCGGGAGAGAGGTAAGTGGGAGTGCCGCCGCCCCAGTGCATTTGCACTACCCGACGCTGCTTCCCTAACATTCCGCTCATCAGGCGAATTTCCTGCTTCAAGTCTTCCAGATATTGCTCAATTTTGCTCCGATCGCGGGTAATAATGGTATTACAGGCACAGTAGTAACACAGCGAAGGGCAAAAGGGGAAATGGAAGTAGAGCGACAAATCGGCCGGATTTTCCGCCCCGTTGCTCCGTTCGATTTCCTGGTAAAAATCATCGGGCCCGAATGCGGTGGTAAAATGGGGGGCAGTCGGGTAGCTGGTGTAGCGGGGTCCCGGTCGATCGTACTTTTTCAAAATTTCGATATCGACTTCAAATTTATGATGCGCTGCCATATGCTCTCTCTTTTCCTGTCGTTTGATCTTGACGTTCTGCTTAGAAATTTTGCCGGTGGCGACCCTCGCTAAAGGCATTTACTCCGCGGCGTGGAAAGGCGGACTCTCCTGTTTAACCGCCTCAATGAACGCCCGGGCATGTTCCACCGGGGTGTGGGGCAGGATACCGTGCCCCAGGTTAAAAATGTGTCCGCTGCCTTGCCCGTAGCGGGTGAGGATTCGGCGTACTTCCCGGCGGATCACCTCTGGAGGAGCGAAAAGCGCCACCGGGTCCAAATTCCCCTGTAAAGCCATCCGATTCCCCACCAACTTGCGGGCAACACCGAGATCCACCGTCCAGTCCACTCCCAGCACATCGGCCTCGGTTTCCCGGAGTGTTTCCAGCCACACGCCGGCGCCTTTGGCAAAATAGATAATGGGCACGCCCGGTTTTCGCACCGCTTGAACAATCTTGCGAACGTAAGGCAGGGCAAACCGCCGGAATCCCTGCGGATCCAGAATCCCTGCCCAGGAATCGAAAATCTGTACTGCCTGCGCTCCGGCGGCTATCTGGGCCTGCAAATAAGCAATTACCGCCGCAGTGATTTTTTCCAGCAGACGCTCCAGTCCTTCCGGATTGCCGAAGCGCCATTTTTTTATTTCCAGAAAATTTTTACTCCCCCGGCCTTCCACCATGTAGGTGGCCAGCGTCCAGGGCGCACCGCTGAACCCGATTAACGGCACCTTCCCTTCCAGCTCCCGGCGCAACATACGAATAGCCGTCAGCACAAAATCCAGGTCTTCCTCCGGATGAAGGGGGCGCAACGCTTCCACCGCCGCCTCGCTGCGCAGAGGCTGCTCGAACACCGGTCCCTGCCCCTCCGTGAAACGTAGTTCCATGCCCATGGCTTCGGGAACCACCAGGATGTCGCTGAACAGAATGGCGGCGTCCACTCCCAGAAGGTCCACCGGCTGCAGGGTCACTTCCACCGCTGCCTCGGGGGTTTTGTACATGGTCACAAAATCGTACCGCTGACGCACCTGCCGGTACTGGGGCAAATACCGACCGGCCTGGCGCATCATCCACACCGGGGTGCGTTCCACCGGCTGGCGAAAGCAAGCTCGCAGAAACAGATATTCTCCGGAAGATTGGGGCGGCTTCTCCGGAAGGCGAGGCCCCTCCTCAACCCGGATTGAGGGGTCAAAATGGCGTTCCAGAGCCGCCACCAGGTCTTCCGCCGCCGGGGTATCCGGCACAATATCCACGCGAAACCCCAATCGTTCGAGGTGTCCGCGGGTCGTGTTTCCGGACACCGCAATGGCAACCCGCTGCAGGGGATCGTCCCCAACAATCTGGCGGAAATAATCGAAGGAGGAAGGACTTCCGAAATACACCACATCGTAATTGCCGGAGCGGACAAATTCGATCTCCGCCGGATCCAGTGTCTGATTGGGCACCGTGCGGTACACGGCCACCCGATGAAGCTCCAGCCCCACCGGCACCTTCAGAGGAATGTTCTCTAATCCCTGCTGACTGGTGATGTTAAGGACCTTCAGCGGTTGACCTTCCCGCAAATCCGCCAGACGATTCAGCAGGTCCTGCAGGTAATGGCTGCGCAGGCGCACCGGGAAAACCGGGAAAAGCCCATCCCAGCGGGCGGCCGTTTTGCGTCCCACCACAGCAATTTCCGGAAACCGACTCCCGGAGGTAAGGGTTCCTTCCGCCCGGAGAAACTGGTAAAAAAAGCGTACTCCGTTTTCGCTTCCCAGCACCAACCAGTCATATTCTTCCAGGCGACGAATTTTTTCCGCCTGAGCGCCCTCCAGGGAAAGCGGCTCCACCATAAACGTGGGGAACACCAGCGGCCAGATTCCGCGGGCTTGCAACGCTTTCACCAGTTCGCCGGCCTGCTCGCGCCGCCGGCACAGCACCACTTTTCTATTTTTTAACGGCAACTCGTTCCTCCTCTTCTACCCCCGGTTCGTCCTTACCCAGCGCATGCAATTCGTGGGCCCGGGCGGTGCCCAAGGCGTCCAGCACAAATTCGTACACCAGCCTGCGTTCCCGGCGCTGCTCTTCCAGTGGTCGTCCCTCGGCACGCAGCACCGCCGCATCAATGATGCCCAGGATTAAGTCCGCCACTAACCGGGCGTCGTGCTCGCGCAGAATTCCCTCCGCCATCCCCCGTTCCAGTGCTCGAATTAACAACTGCTTAATCTCGGTGTAGGTCCGGCGGATTTCTTTGTAAGGCGTCTGGTCGCAGCGCAGTTTTTCCCGGTACCAGATTTGAAAAAAATGAGGGTATTTACACATGAAACTGTAGATGTGAATAATCAGGCGGCGCAGGTTGATTAAGGGCGTTTGTTTGTGATCAATCCGGTTTTTCAGTTGCTCCAGCAACGAGGTCATTCGTTCCAGAATGATGGAAATGTACAGTTCCTCCTTGTTGGCAAAATAATTGTAAAGGCTTCCTTTGGAGACATTGGCAAAAAACGCCACATCGTCCATAAGCACTTCGTGGAAACTACGCCGGGCAAACAGTTCCGCCGCCACGGTTAAAATTTTCTCCCGGCGCTCCGCCCGTTTTCGAAAATCCGGTCTCCTCATGATGGTTCACCCTGTTGTTTAATTTCTTCCAACACCTCCCGAGCTCCGGCGGCTAACAGTTTTTCTGCCAGGGCTTTCCCGGCATCCTCGGCCCGGGCGCTCGGAAAATGCACCTCATCGTAGAAGAACTTCCTGCCCTCCAGGCTGAGCAGGCAGGCCCGCAGATGCAAGCGCTCGTTCTGCACCACCCCGTAGGCGCCCAGGGGCACCTGGCAACCGCCTTCCAGGACCCGCAGAAGGGCCCGTTCCGCAAAGACCGCCGCCGCCACGTCCGGCCGATGAATCACCTGCAACATTTCCCACACCGCTTTATTCTCCCGGTGAATCATCACGGCAAAGCAGCCCTGCCCCACCGCCGGAAGCATTTGTTCCAGCGGTAATTTTTGGGTGATGCGGTGAGCCAGACCCAGCCGCTCCACGCCGGCCGCAGCCAGCACCATGGCATCCCAATCCGCCTCGTCGAATTTGCGAAAGCGGGTATTCAGGTTTCCCCGAAGGTCCACAATGCGAAAATCCGGTCGCAGGTGCAACAACTGGGCCTTGCGGCGGACACTCCCGGTGGCTACGTTAGCGTTGAGTGGCAATTCCGCCAGGGTTAATCCCCGGCGGGAGATCAGCACGTCCCGAATGTCCCAGCGCTCGGTCACCGCCGCAATCAACAGTTCGGCGGGATACTCGGTCGGCACATCCTTCATGCTGTGTACAGCCAGGTCGATCCGCCCCTCTAGCAGGGCACGATCCAATTCCTTGGTAAACAAACCCTTGTCCCCGATTTTGGCCAGAGGAGCGTCCAGAATTTTGTCTCCGGTGGTCTTAATGGTCACCACCTCAAACTCCCTGTCCGGAAAATGTTGCTGCAACTTCTTCCGTACCCAGTCGGTTTGCCAGAGAGCCAATTGACTCCCCCGGGTTCCCATCCGCACCCGCTTTTTCATTGCTCATCCTCCAGCTCAAAAATTTCCCGCACCACGTCAATCCGCAATAATCCGTCCGGCAAACCGTTGCTGTATTTTCGCAGACTAACGGTGGGCAAATGTAAAATTTTATTAATGATGGACCGGGTAATCAAATCGGCCTTGCGATACTCCTCCTCACTCAACCGATTTTTGTTTTTCTCCAGTTCCTGCTGCCGGATTTTCTCTAATTTCTGTCGCAAAGAGATAATGGTTGGTTTCACCTCCAGACTGCGCTTCCAGTCCAGGAAATTTTGCAATTCTTCCTGCACAATTTTCTGGGCATTGGGCAACTCCAACCGCCGGCGTTCCAGATTGCGCTGTACAATCCGATCGAGGGCGTCGATGTCGTGCAGGAAAACCGCCTCTAGTTGGTTAATAGTGGGGTCGAAATTGCGCGGCACACCGATATCGACAAATAAGAGCGGATTCAGAGACCGTCGCTGCACAATGTCCTTTACCTGCTGACGGGTAATCAAATAATCCGGTGCACTGGCGGCTCCCACCACAATGTTTACTTCCGAAAGTACCTCCAGAAAATTTTCGAACGGAATCGCCTCTCCTTCCAGCTCCGCGGCCAGAAACTCCGCTTTGCCAAAGGTACGGTTGGTAATGTACAATTTCCCGATGCCTTTTTCCCGCAAATGGCGGGCAATCAGCTCCCCGGTTTCTCCCGCGCCAATCAGCAAAGCGGTTTCTCGTCCGAGATTTTTAAAAATCTTTTGCGCCAGCTCCACCGCCGCATAGGCCACACTGATGGCTCCCACCCCCAGCTCCGTTTCGCTGCGCACCCGCTTACCGACAGAGAGCGCCATATTGAGCAACCGGTTCAAGATCACCCCGGTGTTGCCCTTCTGGCCGGCTAGCAAAAACGCCTCTTTCACCTGACCCAGAATCTGGGGTTCTCCCAGAATCAAAGAGTCCATTCCGGCCGCCACCTGAAACAGATGCACCACCGCCTCCTGATCCCGCAAGTAGTAAAATTTTTCCCGATACGGAGTCAGGTCCAGTCCGGAAACTTCGGAGAGAATTTTTTCCAGCTGAGGAAAAATTTCTTCCGGTTGTTCCGACACGGCGTAAATTTCCGTCCGATTACAGGTGGAAAGCAGGTAACTTTCGTTTAGAAAACGGTTCCGATGCAAAAGCTCCAGTGCTTCGCACAGGGTTTCTTTTGAAAGCGCGAATTTTTCCCGCAGCTGAATTTCGGCTTTCTTATGATTAATTCCCAATAAATAGAGTTTCATATTTACACCCAATCCACTGGTTCATTGAAATACATGGAAGGAGGTCATGAGAAAATTAACCGCCAACATAGAAAAAATAATCACGGCAAAACCCCCTACAGAAAGAAAGGCCAGGCGACGGCCACCCCACTTCAAAATCCGGCCACCCACCAGCTGAAGCAGGTAAATTAACCAGGTCAGGTACACGACTACAATTTTAGGATCGAGTACGTGGAATTTGTTGAAAATCATCTCCGCCCACACAAATCCGATAATAATGGCAATAGTTAGAAAAAACACACCGATTCCGGCCGCTTTTTGACTCAGTTCCGACAGCACCTCCAGAGAAGGCAGGCGATTGTAAATAACCCCGAAACGGCTCCGTTTAATGTCGTAAAAAAGGAGCAAATACATGATGCCGTAAAGGGACGAAATTGCCAGACTGGCGTAGGCCAAAATTGCAGCCGTGGTATGAAACCCAAACAAGGGATTGTGCAAAATGGCGGGAATCTCGCGGGTAAAACTTACAAATGCCGAAGAGAAGAGTTGCAGGAAGAAGACCAGAATGAGCACAAAATAGCCGGTGGTTTTCACTTTCAGGCGTTGCTCCAGGTAAAGGTAAATCAGTACCAGCGCCAGCGCCAGGGTGGCCATGGCTTCGAAAACAGAAGCCAGCGGGTAGTGTTTGTAATAAATTCCCCGCAACACCACCTCAATCAGATGCAAAAGCACGGTAAAGCGTAGGAATTTTTGCATATAGCGCTCGGCGAAGCGATCGTCGCGAAACAGGAACATGCCGTACAAATAGGCCGCAATAAAATAAAGGATTGGCAACAACGTATTCAGGAAACTTACCAGGAATTCCATATCACCCCTCAAAATAAACTGACCAGTCAGTCATATTATAAAAACCCAGCAATTTTTTTGCAAGAGTAAAGATTATTGAAATAAAGTCTCAACAAACTTTGCAATCCGGCAACTTACCGAATTAACAAGTCAAATTGCCGTTTGCTTTCTGCTCGTCTCTCTCCTATTTTTCCCTGAATGAAAAAAGGAGGTGCTCGAATCATGTCAACCCGTTCCATGGTCAAACTGGTCACCTGGATGTTCCTGGGAAGTGCTCTGTTGGTAGGATGCAATTTTTGTAAAGCAGGAGGTGAAACAGTGAGCTCAATAGATCAAAATACCCGGCAGGAAGTGATTCAGGCAATGACGGACACTTTCGGGGTGGCACAACGCCCCCGCATTGAGCAGGGAGTTCGCCAGGTAGCAGATCGCTGGCAACCCGGAGACGGCGACGCAGAGGCGTTCAAACAATTTTGCTTGCAGAATTTCTACAGCGATCCGGGGGAACGGGAGAAAGTGTTCCTGCGTTACCAGCGCAATCTGGAGATTCTTTACGGCAACCT